>JBPYES010000240.1:0-4976 GCA_051984825.1 Jatrophihabitantaceae bacterium | reverse complement strand
ATCGACGAGTTCGCGATCGAAGAGGGCTTGCGGCTCAAGGAGGCGCACGGCGGCGAAGTGACGATCCTCACCGTCGGCCCGGAGCGGGCGACCGAGTCGATCCGCAAGGCGCTGTCGATGGGAGCGGACAAGGCACTGCACGTGAGCGATCCCGCAATCCACGGCTCGGACGCCATTCAGACCGCCAAGATCATCGCGAAGGCGCTCGGCACGGTCGAGTACGACGTGGTGATCGCCGGCTCGGAGGCGACCGACACCCGCGTCTCGGTCGTTCCGGCGCTGGTCGCGGAGGCGCTCTCCGTGCCGCAGTTGTCGCATGCCCGCAAGGTCACCGTGGACGGTTCGGCCGTCTCGATCGAGCGGCTGAGCGAGTCCGGTTACGACGTCGTGCAGGCGCAACTCCCTGCGGTGATCAGCGTGGTGGAGAAGATCAACGAGCCGCGCTACCCGTCCTTCAAGGGCATCATGGCCGCCAAGAGCAAGCCGGTGCAGACGCTCACGATCGCGGACCTGGGTCTCGGCGCGGACGACGTGGGTCTCGCGAATGCCGGCACGCAGGTGGTGTCGTTCGAGGTTGCGCCGCCGCGGCAGAAGGGCGAGATCGTCAAGGACGAGGGCGACGGCGGCGTCAAGATCGCCGACTTCCTCGCAGCACGGAAGTTGATCTGAGCGAGTATCGCAGGCGCGACGCGCCGAGGAGCCGAACGAGCGGGCGATGAGCGCTCGCGCGAAGAGCGGAGTGAACAGTGTCTGAGGTACTGGTTCTTGTCGATGCGGCCGACGGCGCGGTGAAGAAGTCGACTCTGGAGTTGCTCACCGCGGCACGGACGATCGGCGAACCCAGCGCGGTCGTGATCGGCAAGCCGGGGACCGCGGCAGCGGTTAAGGGCACGCTGGCCGAGTACGGCGCGGCCAAGGTGTACGTCGCCGAGAGCGATGAGGCAGACGACTATCTCGTCGCACCGAAGGCTGAGGTGCTGGCCTCGGTGGTGGCGCAGGCGTCGCCCGCCGCGGTTCTGGTCTCGTCCACGCCGGAGCACAAGGAGGTCGCCGCCCGGCTGGCGTTCAAGATCGGCAGTGGAGTGCTGACGGATGCCGTGACGGTGAATCCCGACGCGAGTGTTGTGCAGAGCATCTTCGGCGGCGCAGTCACGGTGCAGTCGAAGGTGAGCAAGGGCGTCCCGGTGATCACGGTTCGGGCCAACTCGGTAGCGCCGTCGCCGGCGCCGGCAGCGGGCGAGGAAGTCGCGGTGCCGGTCGAGCTGTCCGACGCTGCCAAGGCGGCCAAGGTCGTCGACCGGGTCGTCGAGGCCAAGGGCAGCCGTCCTGCTCTGACCGACGCGTCGGTGATCGTGTCCGGCGGGCGTGGCGTCGGCGGTGCCGACAACTTCAGGATCATCGAGGCGCTGGCCGACTCGCTGGGCGCTGCCGTGGGCGCATCACGCGCCGCCACGGATGCCGGCTGGGTGCCGCACCAGATGCAGGTGGGCCAGACCGGCGTCACGGTGTCGCCGCAGCTGTACATCGCGGTGGGCATTTCCGGGGCTATCCAGCACCGCGCCGGCATGCAGACGTCCAAGACCATCGTCGCGATCAACAAAGATCCCGAGGCGCCGATCTTCGAATTGGCTGATTTCGGCCTGGTGGGCGATCTGTTCACTGTCGCGCCGCAGCTCACCGAGGAGCTCACCAAGCGCAAGGGCTGACCGGGAAGGCTGCCGTGCCCGTTCGGGCAATCGCGCTTTGATTCGGCGCGGCGATCCCTCATGCTCTGACGATGCGGGAGCAGCCGGGGGACTGGTACTGGGACCTCACCCAGGCGGCGTGGGTGCGCTACGAGCCCGACGAGCAGCCCGACGAGGACGAGCCCGCCGAGGCGGAGCCAGTACCGGAATCCAATTTGACCTGAAGTCCAGTTCAGCTTGCATGCTGTGCGGGTGACGACGGCGCCCGCGACCCAGCAGACCGTCGCCCGTTCGATATTCAGCCCGGCCCACCGCAGTACCAGCGGCGGCATCCTCGTACTGGTAACGCTGATCGCCTTCGAGGCGATGGCCGTCGCCGCCGCGCTGCCGACGGCTGCCCGGCAGGTGCACGGCATTGCGGCGATCGGCTGGGCATTCACCGGCTTTCTCGTGTCCGACCTCGTGGGCATGGTCGTCTCGGGACAGGTGTGCGATCGACGCGGCCCGCGGCTGCCGATGATCGCGGGCCTGGTCGGATTCACCGCCGGACTCGCCATTGCCGGCACTGCGACATCCATGGCGCAACTGGTGGCCGGGCGCTGCGTGCAAGGTTTCGGCGGCGGCCTGTTGATCACCGCGATCTATGTGGTGCTCGGCACGGCGTACCCAGACGAACTGCGGCCCAAGATCTTCACGGCGATCTCGTCGGCCTGGGTGCTGCCGTCTCTGCTTGGGCCCGTGGTATCGGGCACGTTGTCCCAGCATGCGAGTTGGCGGTGGGTGTTCCTGGGCCTGCTGCCGCTGGTCGTCGTGGGCGCGGGCCTGCTCGTCCCCGTACTGCGGCGGATGGACGCTGTCGTCGCGCCCGGCCCGCTGGCCGACCCGAGCCGGGTGCTCCGTGCTGTCGCGGCCGCCGCGGGGGTTGCCGTGCTCGCGGCCGCGGGTCAGCACCCATCGCTGCTCGCGGTGCCGGCCGCGGTGCTGGGTATCGGGGCGCTTGCGTGGGGTCTGCGCGCCCTGCTGCCGCCCGGGACGATGTCCGTGCGTCCGGGCGTGTCCGCGCCGGTGGCGATGCGTGGGTTGTTCGCCGGTGCGTTCTTCGGCGTCGAATCGATGGTGCCGCTGACCCAGTCGGTGCAGCACGGGTTCGGTGCGACGGTGGCCGCGCTGCCGCTGGTCGTGTCCGGCGTGGCGTGGTGGCTGGGCTCGTGGTGGCAGGCCCGCGATCACGGCGGCGACAGTCCACGCCGCCGCGTCGCCCTGATCCGCACCGGGTTCGCCCTGATCGCCGTGGCGGCGGTACTCGTCGGGGTGGGCGCGCAGCCGCGAATGTCCGGCTGGCTGATCTTCGCCGCGTGGGCACTCGCCGGGCTGGGCGCCGGGATGACGTGGTCGAGCATCGGCGTGCTGCTGCTGCGCTACACCAACGACAAGGACCGTGGCGCTGATTCTGCGGCATTGCAGCTGTCCGACGCGGTGTCCAGCGCGGTGACGACGGGCGTCGCGGGCGTGCTGGTGGCGGCCGCCGCCCGGGGCGTGTTCGGCTACACGGCGGCGTTCACGTTGCTCGACCTGGCGATGGCCGGCGTCGCTGCGCTGGGTGTGGCGGTGGCCGGCCGGGCGCGCCCACCGGTCACGACGTGATCTTGGCAGCGATCATCTCGCCGATAGGGATCGCCGAGGTGGCCGCCGGCGACGGGGCATTGCACACGTGCAGCGTCCGCGGCGTCTCGGCGAACAGGAAGTCGTGCACGAGCGTGCCGTCGCGCAGCACCGCCTGCGCCCGGATTCCGGCCGGCGCGGGAAGCAGGTCGTCGACGGTCAGTTCCGGGCAGTACTTGCGGCACTCGCGCAGGTAGCCCCGTTTGAAGAGCGAGTTACGCAGCTCCCGCGCCCCGGTGCGGACGTTCGCCCGGGCCATCCGCCACATGCCGGGGAAGCGCAGGTACGTCGCGACGTCGCGAGCCCGGAACGAGCCTTTGCGGTAGCCCTCGCGGGCGAAGCCGAGCACGGCGTTCGGGCCGACGGTGACGCCGCCGTCGACCGTCCGGGTCAGATGCACGCCAAGAAAGGGCAGCGCCGGATCGGGAATCGGGTAGATCAGGTGCTTGATCAGTGCGGACCGGGCAGCGGGCAGCCGGTAGTACTCGCCCCGGAACGGCACGATCTGGAAGTCGGTGCGGGCGCCGGCCATGCCGGCGAGCCGGTCGGCCGAGAGCCCCGCGCACGCCACAAGGCGGCGCGCCTGGATGCGGCGCTCGCCAGCCGTGACCGTCACTGCGTTGGTCGTCTCGCTGATGCCGGTCACTTCGACGCCCAGTTCGACATGCGCGCCGGCCGCGCGGATCGCCTTGCCCATCGCCCAGGCGATCGCCCGGAAGTCGACGATGCCGGTGCTCGGTACGAACAACGCCCCCTCGCCGCGGATGTGTGGCTCACGCGTACGCAAATCCGCGGCATCCAGGCGCTCGACATCGACCGCGTTGTCGCGGGCGCGCTGATACAGGGCGTCCATGCGGGCCGCCTCGGCAGAGTCGGTCGCGACGAGCAGCTTGCCGCAGACGTCGACGGGGATGCCGTGCGCAGCAGCGAATTCCATCGTCGCCCGGGCGCCGCGCCGGCACAGCTGCGCCTTGAAACTCCCCGGCGCGTAGTAGATGCCGGAATGGATCACGCCGCTGTTGTGGCCGGTCTGGTGGACGCCCAGCTCCGATTCCTTCTCGAGCAGGACGAGGCTGGCGCCAGGTCGTGACTCGAGCAACCGCAGTGCCGTGGCCAGGCCGACAATGCCGCCGCCGATCACGCAGTAGTCGTAGACCATAGACTTGAGCCCGATGCCTTATCTCGATCACGCTGCCACCACGCCTATGCGGCCGGAGGCTATCGCGGCGGTCACTGCGGCGATGGCCGAGGTCGGCAATCCCTCCTCGTTGCACGGGTCGGGCCGCTATGCCCGGCGCCGGGTAGAGGAGTCCCGCGAGCGCCTCGCCGTCGCGGTCGGTGCCCGGCCCTCCGAGGTGATCTTCACCGGGGGTGGCACAGAGTCGGACAACCTCGCCGTCAAGGGGATGTTCTGGGCACGCCGGGACGCCGAGCCGCGCCGGCGCCGCATTCTTGCGAGCACTGTCGAGCACCACGCTGTCCTGGACGCACTCGACTGGCTGGCGGCCCACGAAGGCGCCGAGATCACCCGGCTGGACGTCGATGCCACCGGTCGCGTCGCGCCCGAGACGCTGCGGAACGCGCTCGGCGACGACGTCGCGCTGGTCACCGTGATGTGGGCGAACAACG
>JBPYES010000239.1:0-3834 GCA_051984825.1 Jatrophihabitantaceae bacterium | reverse complement strand
GACGTGACGATCAGCTTCAGGTCCGGCCGCCGCGGCAGCAGCGAGGTCAGGTAGCCCAGCAGGAAGTCGATGTTGAGGCTGCGTTCGTGCGCCTCGTCCACGATGATCGTGTCGTAGCGCAGCAGCCGCGGGTCGCGCTGGATCTCGGCAAGCAGTATGCCGTCCGTCATCAGCCGGACGAGCGTGCGATCGCTGACGTGATCGGTGAAGCGGACCGTGTAGCCGACCACGTCGCCGAGCGGGATGTGCAACTCGTCGGCAATGCGCGCGGCGACGGTGCGGGCGGCGAGCCGCCGCGGCTGCGTGTGCCCGATCGTGCCCTTGATGCCCCGGCCGAGTTCGAGGCAGATCTTCGGCAGCTGCGTCGTCTTGCCCGAGCCGGTCTCGCCGGCGAGCACGACGACCTGGTGCTCGCGGATGGCCGCTGCGATCTCGTCGCGGCGCTCGCTCACCGGCAGCGGCGGGTAAGTGATCTCCGGGACGGCAGCGGCGCGCTGGGCCAGGAGCCGCTCGGCGCGTCCGACCTGACCGGCCAGACGACGCAGGTCGGCGCGCCGGGACAGGCGGCGGCCGAGGCGGTCCGCGTCCCGCAGCGTGAGCTGCTCGATCCGCTGCCGCAGCGAGGCGACGTCCGTCATGCCAGCGATCGTTCGAACACCATCCGGTCTGTGCCCGGCCCGTCGTAGTCGGTCACCGGTCCGCGCACGGTGAAGCCCATGGCTCGGTGGAACGCGATCGAGCCGGTGTTGGCGGTCCCGGTGATTGCATTGACTGTCGTACAGCCGTCCTGCACTGCTGCATCGAAGAACGCCGTGTACAAGCGTCGTGCCAGGCCGGTGCGGCGTTCGTCCGGCGCGACGCCGACGAAATGGATGTACGCGCCGCCGGGCCGCGACGGCGAGTGGAAGCCGATCAGGAACCCCGCCAGTGTGCCGTCCCGCTCGGCTACCAGGCTGGTGGCATGGAAGTGGTCGAGGAACAGCCGGGGCATCATGTGCGCCATCGGCCGGCCCCACCACTCGTCCACCACGGACACGATCGCCTCGTAGTCGTCGGGCCGCGCCCCCCGCAGCACGGCAGTCATGACCGCTTGACCGCCTGCAGGGTGTAGGTCAGCGGCAGCCGCTCGCGACGCTCGGTCAGCTGCCATTCGCGCAGCTCGCCGGACTGCTCCATCTGCCCGGGCAGCGCCTCCCACGGCACGGTTTCGTGCTCGACGAGCTGCGTCAGCACCAGGCCTTCGTCGAGCAGGGCGGAGACGATTTCGCCCAGCCCGTGGTTCCAGCTGAGGGTGACCGCGTGCTCGATCCGGGCGTCGCCCTCGACGTACGTCGTCGGGTCCTCGAACACGATCGGCTGCTGCGTTTCGAAGTACGGGTAGTCGACGACGAGACGGTCGGTGTGCCGCTCGTCGATCGCCCACAACACCGGATGCCCCTCGCGCAGAAACAGCCGCCCGCCGGGCCCGAGCAGTGCCGCGACAACGGCCGCCCAGCGCCGGATGTCCGGCAGCCAGCACAGCGCACCGACGCCCGTGTAGACGAGATCGAACCGTCCGGCGCCGAGCACGTCCACGGCCGAGTACGCGTCCGCCTCGACGAAATCGGTGTCGATGCCGGCCTGGGCGGCCAGTCGCCGAGCCGCGGTGATCGCTGCTGCGGAGAAGTCCAGCCCCGTCATGTGTGCGCCGAGCCGGGCGAGGGAGATCGTGTCGGTGCCGATGTGGCATTGCAGGTGCACACCGCGCAGCCCGGCGATTTCGCCCAGCCGTGGCACATCGAAGCGCACCACCGACGTCAGCGCCGTCGGATCGTCGGCCAACCGGTCGACCGAATAGAACTCCGATGCCACGTGCACCGGCACGCGCTCGTCCCAGTTGGCGCGGTTCACCACCCGGTAGTCGTCCATCCCTGAACTGTGCCACGTCAGCGGATGATCAATCCGTCCCGCACCGCGCCCAGGGCCGCGAGGTACCCGGCAATGCGCTGGTGCGCCGCCCGGTACGTCGGGGTGGCCGGCGCCCGTGGCAGGTCGACCAGCCGGATCTTCGGCGCGACGTCCACCCAGGTCGGGATCGCCTCGGCCTTGGTGATCTTCCACCGATGTGGCGCCACCTCGGTGAACGTGAACCGCGGCATTGCCCCCTCGCGGTCGTCGTTGCGGAGCACCGCATGCCGCGAGATCTGGTCGCCCATGCAGTACGCAACCCACTTGCCGTTGATGCGCTGGAACGGTTCGACGGCGTGGGCATGATCGCCGAGGATCACGTCGATGTCGGGCGACGCGAGCAGGGCCCGCGCCTGTTGTTCCTGGAGCGCAGTCACCCCGTGGTTGTACTCAATGCCCCAGTGCATGCTGAGCACGACGATGTCGGCGCCGGCGGCCTTCGCGCGGCGCGCGGCGGCGAGGATGGTGGGCACGTCGGTCAGGTTGGCCTCCCACTCCTGCCCGGCCGGCGGGGTCAGGCCGTTGAAGCCGAACGAGTAGGCCAGCTGGGCAACTCGCGCGCCGTTCGGCAGCGTGATGATGAGCGGACGTGCGGCTTCCTCCGGGGTGCGCGCGCTGCCGGTGTGTTTCAGTCCGGCCGCGTCCAGCTCGTCGAGGGTCCGCTTCAGGCCGGCGTACCCCTGGTCGATCGTGTGGTTGGACGCCGTCGTGCAGCTGTCGTATCCGACACCACGGAGCGCAGTGAGCACCTGCGGCGGCGCGCTGAACGTCGGGTACCCCTGGAACGGTCCCGACGGGGCCGCGAGCGGCGTCTCCATCTCGCAGATCGCGAGGTCGGCGGCGCGCGCATCCGGTGCGATTGACGCGAAGATCGGCGCGAAGTCGAAGCCGGTGCGACCCTCGGCGCGCGCGTCGGCCGCTGCTTGCTCCCACACCGGCGGGTGGATCAACACGTCACCCGACCCGATGATCGTGACCGTCCGCGGTTGCGGTGACCGCGTCGGCGTCGGAATCGGCACCGACGTCGGCGCCGTTGTAGACGGCGTACGCGTAACAGTGATATGTGGCGTCACCGGCGGCTGCGCGCCGTGGCTCGCATCGCAGCCGGCGAGCACGAACGCCGCCAGCACGGCAAGTAGCCGCTTCATGTGCGGCATCGTCGCACGCCCGATCGCTACGATCGCGCCGTGCAGCCGCACCGGCCGAAGGACCTGTCCGAACTTGAGCTTGGTTTTGCACGGCAGCGCGCGGTCCGGTGGCTCTCCCCGAGCGTGCTGGTCAACACCGGGATCCGGGCGTTGCTCGCGGCCATCTTCGGCAGCTACTCCGACAAACGGGAGCTGCAGGCCGTACTGCCCGGTATGGTGTACTTGCACGACGAGGACGACGAGCTGTGGCTCGACTTCGTCGCCGACCTGGGCGACGGCTTCGACGCGACGTACTCGATAGCGTCCCTGCTCGCCGCACCGAGCGTGGACGTCGGCCTGCAACTGCCCCGCGGGCGGCTGCTGATCCTGGGCGGCGACGAGGTCTACCCCACCGCGTCCGCCCGCAACTACGAGGACCGCACGAAGGGGCCGTACCGGGCCGCACTTCCCGAGCGCCCGATATACGGGCCGACGATGTTCGCGCTGCCCGGCAACCACGACTGGTACGACGGGCTGACCGCGTTCCTGCGCTTGTTCACCCAGGGCCGCCCGATCGGAGGCTGGGCCACCCAGCAGACGCGCAGCTACTTCGCGGTCGCGCTGCCACAGCGGTGGTGGCTGTTCGCCGTGGACGCGCAGCTGACGTCCTACATCGACGCGCCGCAGTTGGCGTATTTCCAGGCCGCCGCCGCACAACTGCGCCCCGGTGACGGCGTCATCCTGTGCTGGCCCACGCCTG
>JBPYES010000238.1:0-2391 GCA_051984825.1 Jatrophihabitantaceae bacterium | reverse complement strand
GCGGCGCGCACAGCCATACCAGGTCGCCGTGCGGACCGCACAGTGCGCCGCGCTCACCGTCAGCGATCAGCGCGTATTCGCGCAAGACCGCCGGCGCGAATTCGAGGTCGCGAGATGTCACAGCACGATCGGGGGCTGAACGGAAATGCCCAGCACGCCGAAAAGGTCACGCACTGCGTCCCCGACCGAATCCACCCGAATGTTGGGCAGGCCCCGCGCACGACGGGCGCGCGCCGTCTCGAACAGCGGGTCGAACGCGTCAAGGTCGGTGCCCAGCACGCCGTCGGCGTGGACATGCATGACGCTCGGCGTCATCTGAACAACGGTGAGCAGCCCTCGCAGCGCGTCGGTCGCCGCGGCGTCGAGGTCGCCTGCCAGCGTTAGCGTTGCCGCGTCCGAATGCAGCTCGAGATTTATGTCGTACCCATGCACCTCGACCGGCATGCCGAGCGGTGGATGGTTGTAGAGAGTGGTGCCGGTCATCAGCAGCCTCTCGGATCGTCCGGTGCTGATGTTCAGCCCGACTACCGTGCTACCCGCTGCGGCGGGCACTGAAACAGAGCGGCGCCTACGGTGCCTACGTTGGCCTCCGAGCGTGTCGCCGCACGCGCAGCTGCATCGCCACGGCTGCAATCAGCGTAGTCACGACGGCCGCGGTTATCTGCGCTCGGTAGCGGCGAGCCAATCCGGAGGCATCGTCAAGGCTCCGTTTGGCGTGTGCCCGGAAGTCGAGTTTCTCGGCGAGACGCTCCACCGTCTCCCCGAGCTCGCTGCGAGTCGTGATGATCTCCGCATGCAGCCTGTCGGCCGGGTCCACCGGTACCTCGAGCGGCGTCTCCCCCGACGTGCTCATGACCGGCCGGGTGTCGCTCATCGCCGGGCGTGCTCGAGCAGGGTATGGACGTCGGCGCTCAGGTTCTCCATTGTCTCCTTCGGCACATTGCCTGGGGAGGCGGACAGCAACGTCTGGCGGCCGACCATGCCGGCGATGCTCGCGCCGATGAGGAGCACCACCCCGACCACGATCGCTGCCGCCCACGCGGGCATCACCAGCGACAGTGCGATGATCGCGGCCGCGATCAGGCACGCCCCGCCGTACGCGGCCATCGCCCCGGCCACGCCCATCGTTCCGGCACCAAACCCAGCGCGTTTCCCGTTGCGCTGCAACTTCATGCGGGCAAGCTTGAATTCGTCGCGCGCCAGTCGGGACAGTTCGTCGGCAAGCCGCGACACCAACTGAGCGGTCGACAACCCGTCGGCCTCGCCTGGAGACGGCGGATACGTGACGACCGGCTGACTAGTTCCAGTCATAGCGCTCCCCTCCCTGCTGCAGAGCTAGCACTTCTGCTCGTCGTGGCATACCTGAGCGATACCCGCTCGGCGCGTGATTCAATCCCGCGACTCCCTGGTCTGACCACTTACCAGGGCCCTACGGGCGAATGTCAGCCGCGGCCCTAGTCTTCATGTATGAGCACGCCTTTCCGTCCCTCAGGGGCGATGGTCGCCCTCGCCACGCCGCTCGACGCCGACGGGCACATTGACGAGAACGGCTTGGAGCGACTGGTCGAGCGGGTCGTAGCGGCGGGCATCGACGGCATCAGCCCGTGCGGCTCGACCGGGGAAGGGGCACGGCTCGGGCGCGAACGGCGCACTGCCGTCGCGAGCCGGGTGCGCAAGCTCGTCCCCGACGGCATGCCCGTCATCGCCGGCGTCCCAGTCATGACACCCGACGAGGGGCGCGCCGAGCTCGATGACCTCGCCGAGCTGGGTGCGACTGCCGCCCTTGTGGCACCGCCTTCGTACTACCCCCTGCCGGATGAGTCCGTCCTCCGGCTGTACGAAGGGCTCGCGCGCGATGCACCGCTGCCGCTGCTGCTCTACAACATCCCGGTCTTCACGAAGGTTCGCCTGGCGCCGGACGTGGTTGCCCGGCTCGCCGCCCACCCGGCGGTCGCCGGCATCAAGGACAGCAGCCGGGACATGGAGTACCAGCAGGAGCTGATCGCCGCCACGCGGGATGCCGAGTTCTCGGTGCTTACCGGAGCAGACACCCTGCTCGTTGCAAGTCTTGTGGTGGGCGCCGCGGGCTCGATCTCGGCAAGTGCCAACCTGGTGCCGGAGCTGCCCGTCGGCATCCAGCGCGCGTTCCACGCCGGTGATCTCCGTACCGCATCCGAACTGCAACGCCGCGTCGCCCGGATCGTCGCCGCATGCCACGCCGGTGAGCCGCCGGCTGGATGGAAGGCCGCGCTTTCCATCGCCGGTGTTTGCGGGCCGGACCTCGCCGCGCCGGCGGCGGCGCTTCCAGCGACGCAGCGTGCCGCGCTGGAGACTCGGCTCGCCGCCGAGGGCATCGTCGGGTGAATCATCCGGTCAGTGTCACGCGGCCTG
>JBPYES010000237.1:0-12854 GCA_051984825.1 Jatrophihabitantaceae bacterium | reverse complement strand
CTAGTCGTCGGGCTCGCTGTAGTGGGCGGATCTTCTGCGTTCGAGGCGCCAGTGGATCTCGTGGGTTTCCGGGTGGCGCCATTCGCGCATGCGGTATTCGAACCCGGGCAGCAGCACGATCGGGATTGGATCGGGCGAGGCCGGGGCGACTGCGCCGACCACGATCTTCGCATCGGCGGGGATGAAGGGGGACTGCGCCGGAACAGGTGCGGTGATGATCTCCACAGGGTCGGTATAGGGGCGCGGCATGCGGCTGACCGTAGCACGCTGTGTGCCAGACGTCACGCTTACAGAAGTATTATCCCTCAGATAGGGACATGATAGAGTCTGCATCGAGCAACGAGGAATGAGGCTTGCCGGACGGCAGGGGGAATCGCGTCTGGCATGCAACAGGCCCCGGCGGGTTTGTGGTCCCCGCCGGGGCCTGTCTGCGCCCTCCGAATGCGAGCGTTGGGGACGTGGGATGCACACGCCGGGGGTCGATTGAGACAGTTTCCCGCCTCCGGAGGCCGGTAAGCAGGGGCATCAGGAACATCTACGCCCGTGACTTGTGCACGTTCCGCGCCGCCTATGTGCGATGCGCTCGAGCCGCCGCTAGTTCATTCCACAACTCATCGCTTGATCGTCAAGGGGTGAGGTGGAGTTTCGTCAGTTCGGCTCGAACGGTCTTCGCGCTTTTGTTGACTAGCTTCGCAGCGTTCTGCACGCGAGCCTTGATCGCCGCAGGATCGGTACGGGCGCCGGCCACCTTGTCGCCTTTGACGTCCCAGTCGTCTTGGGTGAAGGGGAACCAGAAGTCGTAGAGCTTCTTGACAGGGGCGGCGGTGTCGAGCTTGACGAGCTGCGCGAATCCAGTGCCGGCACCGCGGATGTCAGTGTTCCATAAGTGCTGGTAGGCGGTGGAATCGCCGCTCGCCGCGACTGCCGCGGAGTGCGTAATTACATTCCCCATGTGTGTCGACAGGTTGTGCACGGGATTGGCGGCTATCTGGCCCTGCTTAGTCTTTTCGTCAACCTCCTTGATCATGTCGTCCACGACCTTCTTGAGCGCGGTCTTGTTTGCCGGCAATCCCGCGCGATATTTCTTGAGCCCGACCGCGAGAGCCGACAACGGCCTGACTTGGGCGAGCAGCCCGGCCAATGTCAGCTGGCCCGCGGCAGCCTTGTGGTAGTCCTCGAGCAACTGGCCGATACTGGTGCCTTTCACCATCCCGGCCGAGCCGCCCGCGTTATCGCGCATCTTCGCCCATTCCTTACGAGTGGGTAGCGCCATGGTTTGCCCCCCTTTGTGTCACTGACTCTTGGCCCATGGAGTGCCACGCAGCGTAGTCGCGTTTTGTTCACGCCGGAACCCTTACGACCCGGATTAGCAGGTTGGTCGGTAGTGAAGCTATCTGCTACCTCTTTCAGGTAGCGCTGCTTGCTGGTCAGAGGGTCGAGGCCGGCGTAGACGATCGCCCGAACGTGGCCAGGGTCGCAGTTCTTCGGTGTGCCCACGAGGGCCGCGACGCCGCGGCGGCATGGAATAAGGCTGGTCGGAGAGGTCATTCGAGAAAGGCTGAGCTAACAAGATCGAGAGTGCTGCAGCCCCAGAATCACAGGGCGCCCCCGGCAGGATTCGAACCTGCGCTCCCGCCTCCGGAGGGCGGTGCTCTATCCCCTGAGCTACGGGGGCTGAAACTAGCTCAGGGTAGCAGCCGTCCGATATGGACCATCCTGCCGCGAAGCCGGGCGGCCGGCTCAGGCGTCGAGCACGCGCCAGCTGATCTGCTGCGGCGGAATGGCAGCGCAGAGTGGTCCGCCGTCGGCGCCGGTGAGGCGCAGTGCGGCCTCGACGGTGTGACCGGCGCGCAGTGCGGAGGCGACGTCGTCCGGCAACACGTCCAGGCGCAGTTTGGCGCGGCGGAACATAGCGAACCTGCCCTCGTCGTCGACCTCGCCCCAGCTCAGATAGACGAACCGCTGTCCACGGCGGCCCTGCGCGAACGGGCCTCGGTAGTCGTCGGAGGCAACGTCGAGGGTGATGTCGAAGTCCGCGCCTTCGGCGTCGGCAGGCGCCTGATCGACGACATCGCGGCGACGCTGCACTCCCACGTGCACATTGCGGTAACCGCTGCAGTCGCGCCCGGGCAGCTCGCGCCCGACGATGCGCAGCGTGCCTGTAGTCATCAGTCCGGCGGGGGTAGCGGCGACCCACCCAGCTGGCGCAGGAGTTGCTCCATCGTGACGATCTCGTTGCTCTGGTTCTGCACCATCTTCCGGGCAAGGTCTCGGACGTAGGACTGGCTTGCATGCGCCGCCGCATACTGCGCCATCGGGATGCCGCCCTGGTGATGGCGAATCATCAACTGCAGGAAGTAGATGTCCAGTGGCTTGCCGGTGAGGCTGAGCAGCTTGTTGATCTCGGCCTGGGTAGCCATGCCGGGCATCAGCCCATCGGCTTCGAGATGAGAGTGACCGCTCATCCATGACATCTGCGGAATCGTCGAGCTTCGCGACAGGCCCCAGCCGTCCAGCCAGCCCTGCATCTGGCCGATCTCAACGTACTGCCCGGTCTCGATGTCGTACGCCAGCAGTTTGATCGACTGGTCGCTGGTGTGATCGCGGGTGTAGCCGGCCATCTGGACGGCCTGGTCGTGGTGCGCCGACATGTCCCGCGCAAAGCCCGCGTCGACGGACGAGGCACTCACCGAAGACGAACCGCGATGTCCGAGCAGCCAGCCGGTCGCGCCGGCGATCACGAGCGCGGCAACGACGAGCACCGCGATCAACACCACCCGCAGACCTCGCGCCGGCTGGGCCTCCTCGGTCTCGAGGTCGGTCGCGGTGTCGAGGTCAGCGGTCATGGGTTAGGTCACGGGGTCGAAGGGGCGGCGGCCGACGCGGGCTCCCACAGCGGATGGCCGAACGTGCTCGGGTTCTCCTTGAACGTGGGCTGCGAGCAGGTGGCCCCGAGCTCCGGCGTCGTCTTCTGGTTGTAGCGCAGGGCACTGATGAACTTCTGGATACGCGGGTCGGACGCGGAGTTGAGGAACAGCTGGTAGCCCCACGACTGCAGAGATATCGGCGTCTTCAGGTTCGGGTACGGGCTCATCGCCATCCGGTCCTGGCCCTCGACGAACGTCGCCAGCTTCGAGACCTCGGACTCTGCGAGGCCGGGCCGGTACGTGATCCAGACGGCGCCGTGCTCGAGCATGTGCACGGCGTTCTCATTGGCGATCGCCGCCGCGTAAACCGTGCCGCTGCAGTCCGCCCAGTACTGGCTGTGGTTGCCACCGACAGGCGGAGAAGAGTCGTACTTGATCGTGCCCTGGACGTGGTTGCGGTTGGGCTGCGGCGTGAACGTGACGCCCTCAATGTCCTTGGCGCACTGCAGCTGGTTCAAGTACGACGTCGAATTGTTGCCGATCATCTTCGTGCATCCGCCGTTGGCGCTCTTCTTCGAGCTGTTGTGCGCGACGGCGTAGATGATGATGCCGGCGGCGAAGACCACCACGACAACGACAGTCGCGATCAGTCCCCAGGGTGTCTGCTTCTGGTTGACGATCGACTTGCCGGGCTTCTTCTTCGCCGGCGGGCGCTTTGCCGGTGCAGACGGCGGCGCCGCCTTACGGGAAGAGGGCGTCGCCTTGCGGGACGCGGGTGTAGGGGGCGGCTTGCGCTGGGCCATGGGCCTGCCTTCGGCACGGATCGACGGAAATCGCGCTCAGTCTAGGTTGTCGGCGTGTGAGCCGTCGTCCGGGCGCCGGCTGGGCAGTCGCCGGGCCGCACCGGCCACCGGGACACGCCCTAGGATCATCGGAGTGAACCCGCAGGAACTCACTGTCGCCGTATCCGCGGCTGTGGCCGCATGCCTCGACGCGGATGAGTTCGCCGGAACGCGTCCGAGCGAGGTCGTCGTCGAGCGGCCCAAGAACCGCGAGCACGGCGACTATGCCACCAATGTCGCGTTGCGCATGGCGAAGGGGGCGGGACGCCCGCCGCGCGAGGTCGCCGAGGCGATCGCCGCCAGGCTGCGCCGCACCGATGGCATTGCGAACGTCGAGGTCGCCGGCCCGGGATTCCTCAACATCACGCTGGCATCCGGGTCGCTGGCCGAACTGGCCAGCACGATCGTCGATGCCGGTGGGGCATATGGGCGTGGTGACGCGCTTGCCGGCCGGCGCGTCAACCTTGAGTTCGTCTCGGCGAACCCGACGGGACCGCTGACCCTGGCAAGCGCCCGATGGGCCGCTGTCGGCGATGCGCTCGCCCGGGTCCTCGCGGCCCAGGGCGCGGCCGTGACCCGCGAGTA
The DNA here is from genome assembly GCA_051984825.1 of Jatrophihabitantaceae bacterium. Lineage (GTDB taxonomy): Bacteria > Actinomycetota > Actinomycetes > Mycobacteriales > Jatrophihabitantaceae > DASXRA01. Next base: position 8,560 of record JBPYES010000237.1, on the reverse strand, counting down.
CTACATCAACGACCACGGCGTGCAGATCGACCGATTCGCCGCGTCGCTGCTGGCGCGCGCGCACGGCGAGCCAACGCCCAGCGACGGCTACCCCGGCGAGTACGTAGACGAGATCGCCGCCGGCGTCGTCGCAGAGGTGCCCGTCGTCCTCGACCTGTCTCGCGACGAGGCGCTGGCGGTGTTCCGCCGCGAGGGTGTGCGGCTGATGCTCGACGAGATCACCACGTCCCTCGCCGCGTTCCGAGTCGACTTCGACGTGTTCTTTCGGGAGAGCTCGCTGCACGAGTCGGGTGCCGTCGACAAGGTGGTACAGGAGCTCAAGGACAGCGGCAGCATCTACTTCTCGGACGGCGCGTGGTGGCTGCACTCGAGCGAGTACGGCGACGACAAGGACCGCGTCGTCATCAAGAGCGACGGCCACCCTGCCTACATCGCGGCCGACATCGCCTACGCCGAGGACAAGCGCGCGCGTGGCTTCGACCTGTGCATCTACCTGCTCGGGGCCGACCACCACGGCTATATCGGACGGTTGAAGGCGGCCGCCGCGGCCCTGGGCGACGACCCGGACGCGTTCGAGGTGATCATCGGCCAGATCGTGCGGCTGGTGAAGGGCGCCCAGCAGGTGCGGATGGGCAAGCGCACCGGGAACATCGTGACGATGGACGACCTCGTGGACGCGGTCGGCGTTGACGCAGCGCGCTACTCGCTGGAGCGCGGCGCGATGGACTCGGCGCTCGACGTCGACGTTGACGTGCTCGTCAAGCGCACCAACGACAATCCCGTGTTCTACGTGCAATATGCCCACGCCCGGCTCTCGTCGCTTGCCCGCAATGCCAGCGCATTGGGGATCTCCCGGTCGGACGAGCCGGACCTGTCGCTGTTGGATCACGAACGCGAAACCGAGCTGCTGGGCGTGCTCGGCGAGTTCCCGCGCATCGTCGCCTCGGCGGCGGAGCTGCGCGCGCCGCACCGCATCGCGCACTACCTGGAGGACCTCGCCGGCTACTACCACCGCTTCTACGACGCCTGCCGGGTCCTGCCACAGGGCGACGAGCCGGCGACTGCGCTCACCGATGCGCGGCTGTGGCTGTGTGAGGCCACCCGGGTGGTGCTCGAGAACGGCCTGGGACTGCTCGGCGTCAGCGCCCCCGAGCGAATGTGAGCCCGAGACAGTGAGCAGATCGGCGCATCCGGCCGGGCCGCGTCACGCGGACGTGCTGCCTGACCATGCGCTGCCGGCTCCGCCGACCGACCTGAACGCGCTGGCGCCGGGCATTTGGCCAGCATCTGCGCGGCGCATCGACGGCCAGCTGTATCTCGGCGGAGTGGCGGCTTCGGCGCTGGCTGCGCAGCACGGCACGCCGGCGACCTTCCTCGACGAGGACGACGTGCGGGAGCGCGCCCGGGCATATGCCACCGCTTTCGCCGGCGGTGATGTCTACTACGCCGGCAAGGCATTCCTCTGTACTGCCGTTGCGCGGTGGATCGCCGATGAGGGACTCGGGCTGGACGTGTGCACCGGGGGAGAGCTCGCCGTGGCGCTGGCCGCCGGCACCCCGCCAGATCGGCTCGCCATGCACGGCAACAACAAGTCGCGCGCCGAGTTGGAGCGCGCCGTGGCCACAGGCGTCGGCTACATCGTCCTCGACTCGTTCGCCGAAATCGACCGCCTCGCCGAAGTGGCCGCCGCGGCGGGTCGCCGGCAGGACGTGATGGTGCGGGTCACTGTCGGCGTCGAGGCGCACACCCACGAGTTCATCGCGACCGCCCACGAAGACCAGAAGTTCGGGTTCTCGCTGTCCGGCGGGCAGGCAGAGCAGGCGGTGGCCGCAGTGCTGGCGGCGCCGTCGCTGCGCCTGGCCGGGCTGCACTCGCACATCGGCTCGCAGATCTTCGACATGGCCGGCTTCGAGATCGCGGCCCATCGCGTGGTCGGTCTGGCGGCGACCATCCGCGCTCAGTACGGCGTCGAGGTCGCTGAGCTGAACCTCGGCGGGGGACTCGGCATCGCCTACGTTCCCGGCGACGATCCCGAGTCACCGAAGGAGATCGCCCAGCGTCTGACGGCAATCGTCGAACGCGAGTGTGCGGCGGCGGGGCTCGCCCAGCCACGGCTGTCCGTCGAACCGGGGCGTGCCATCGTCGGCCCAGCCGGGGTCACCGTCTACGAGGTGGGCACCGTCAAGGACGTCGTGCTCGACGGCGGCCATACCCGGGCGTATGTATCTGTCGACGGCGGTATGAGCGACAACATCCGTACCGCGCTCTACGACGCCAGCTACACCTGTGCGCTGGCGAATCGTGCCTCGAGCGCGCCGCCGAAACTCGCGCGCGTCGTGGGCAAGCACTGCGAGAGCGGCGACATCGTCGTGCGCGACGCGTGGCTACCGGCCGATGTGCGACCCGGCGATCTACTCGCCGTCGCGGGCACGGGCGCGTATTGCCGCAGCATGGCCAGCAACTACAACCACGTTCCGCGTCCGCCAGTGGTATCCGTACGCCGGGGTACGGCGAGCGTGCTGGTGCGGCGCGAGACCGAGGACGATCTGCTGCGACTCGACACGGGGATCACGCCATGAAGATCGCGATGCTGGGTTGCGGCGTGGTGGGTTCGCAGGTGGCCCGGTTGCTCCGCGAGCAGGCCGACGACCTTGCCGCCCGGATCGGGGCCCCGCTCGAGTTGGTCGGGGTAGCGGTCCGGCGGCCCAATCGGCACCCCGACGTTCCGGCCGAGGTGCTGACCACCGACGCGGCCGGCTTGGTGGCGCGTGACGACGTCGACATCGTGGTCGAGGTCATCGGCGGCATCGAGCCGGTCCGGACGTTGCTGCTCAACGCGCTCCGCAGCGGCAAGAGTGTCGTCAGTGCCAACAAGGCGCTGCTCGCAGAGGACGGCGCCACCCTGCACGACGCGGCCGCAGACGCACACGTGGACCTCTATTACGAGGCGGCTGTAGCCGGGGCAATCCCGCTGCTACGCCCACTGCGGGAGTCGCTCGCCGGTGATCGCATCAATCGCGTCATCGGCATCGTCAACGGCACCACGAACTTCATCCTGTCCCGCATGGATGCAACCGGTTCGGGCTTCGACGAGGCGCTGGCCGAGGCAACCGCTCTGGGTTACGCAGAAGCCGACCCGACCGCCGACATCGACGGCTTCGATGCGGCGTCCAAAGCAGCGATCCTCGGCGGGCTGGCGTTCCACACCCGCGTGACCGCAGGCCACGTGTACCGGGAGGGCATCGGCGACGTGACCGCCGCCGACGTCGCCAGCGCCAAGGCGATGGGGTGCACGATCAAGCTGCTCGCGATCTGCGAGCGCGCCGGCGGCGCGGTGTCGGTGCGGGTGTACCCGGCGATGATTCCGCGCAGCCATCCGCTGGCCAGCGTCGGGGACGCGTTCAACGCCGTTTTCGTCGAGGCCGACGCAGCCGGCTCGCTGATGTTCTACGGCCGGGGCGCCGGGGGAGCGCCCACGGCGAGCGCGGTGCTGGGCGACGTGGTCGCAGTGGCCCGCAACCGGCGCAACGGCAGCCGTGGGGCAGGCGAGAGCGCGTACGCAGAACTGCCGATCCTGCCGATCGGTGATGTCGCTACCCGCTATCACGTCGCGCTCGATGTGGCCGACCGGCCGGGCGTGCTCGCCGGCGTCGCCGGAGCGTTCGCCGAGCAACAGGTCAGCATCCAGACTGTCCGCCAGGAAGGACGTGGCGACGCGGCGACCCTCGTCATCGTCACCCACAGCGCGGCGGATTCCGCACTGGCCAAGACGGTCGACCGACTCACCGGCATGGACTTCATCCGGCGCGTCGCCAGCGTCATGCGCGTCGAGGGAATGCCCGGTGAATGAGGCGTGGCCCGGCGTCATCGAGGCCTACCGGTCTCGGCTGCCGGTCACGGACACCACGCCGGTGATCACCCTGCGAGAGGGGGGCACACCGCTCCTCTCCGCTCCCATGCTCTCGCGCCGGACGGGTTGCGAGGTGTACCTGAAGGTTGAGGGCGGCAACCCGACCGGCTCCTTCAAAGACCGCGGCATGACGGTCGCGATCTCGAAAGCGGCCGAGGAGGGCGCCAAGGCGGTGATCTGCGCGTCCACGGGCAACACGTCGGCGAGTGCCGCTGCTTACGCGGTGCGCGCGGGCATGACGTGCGCGGTGCTCGTGCCGCAGGGAAAGATTGCGCTGGGCAAGATGGCGCAGGCTCTCGTGCACGGGGCCAAGTTGCTCCAGATCGACGGCAACTTCGACGACTGCCTGGAGCTTGCCCGCAAGCTCGCCATCGACTACCCGGTTGCGCTGGTCAACTCCGTCAATCCACACCGCATCGAGGGGCAGAAGACCGCGGCATTCGAGGTCTGCGATGTGCTCGGTCGGGCGCCGGACGTCCACTGCATCCCGGTTGGCAACGCCGGAAATATCACTGCGTACTGGCGCGGCTACTGCGAGTACGGAACGGCCCCACGCTTGTTCGGCTTCCAGGCGGCGGGCGCCGCACCGCTCGTGGTCGGTGCCCCGGTCAAGGCTCCGGTGACGATCGCGACCGCGATACGGATCGGCAACCCTGCGTCGTGGACGGGTGCCGAGACCGCTCGCGATGAATCGGATGGCCTCATCGACGCCGTGACCGACAAGCAGATCCTCGAGGCATATCGGCTGTTGGCCCGTTCCGAAGGGGTCTTCGTCGAGCCTGCGTCTGCGGCCAGCGTCGCGGGCCTGCTTGCCACTGCCGTGGACGGCCGACTGCCCGCCGGTTCGGTCGTCGTGTGCACGCTGACCGGACATGGGCTCAAGGACCCCGAGTGGGCGATCTCCGGAGCCCCTAAGCCGATCACCGTCCCGATCGACGGCCACGAGGCCGCTGTTGCTCTGGGGCTGGCGTAATGCCGCGCCCGGCGTTTCGCGCGGGCGCGGTGCACGTGCGTGTACCAGCCACCAGCGCCAACCTCGGGCCGGGGTTCGACGCAGTCAGCCTGGCGCTGGCGCTCTACGACGACGCGGTGGCACGCATCGGCGACGACGGACTGGTGCTCGATGTGGCGGGCGAGGGCGCCGACGAGGTCCCGAACGACGAGTCACACCTGGTGGCACGCGCAATGCGCAGCGTGTTCGAGCGTCTGGGCGGGCAGCCGCGCGGCATCGAGTTGGTGTGCGCCAACCGCATCCCGCATCGGCGGGGGCTGGGGTCGTCGGCGGCTGCGATCGTGGCCGGCGTGCTCATCGGCCGGGCGCTTGTTGTGGGTGGTGACACTGCGTTACCGAACGCGGACGTACTGGCGTTGGCTGCCGAGCTCGAAGGACATCCGGACAATGTCGCCGCATGCCTTCTCGGCGGGCTCGCGATCGCCTGGTCCGGTGACGGCGGCACCGATGCCGTGCGGCTCCCGCCCGACCCGGCGATCTCGCCCGTCGTGTTCGTGCCGCCCGCGACCGCGTCGACCGGCGAGGCCCGCGACCTGCTCCCCGAGCAGGTGCCGCATGCCGACGCGGCGTTCAATGCGGCGCGTTCGGCCCTGCTCGTCGCGGCGCTCACCACCCGGCCTGAGATGCTGCTGGCAGCCACGGACGACCGGCTGCATCAGCCCTATCGGGCAGAATCAATCGGCGAAAGCACCACGCTCATGAGCAAGCTGCGCGCCGCGGGGCTGCCCGCGGTTATCTCCGGCGCGGGCCCGACCGTACTGGTGCTCGCGCGCACGCCTGACGAGGTGGAGGCGGCGCTGGAGCGGGCGCCCGAGGGCTGGCGTGTCGAGCAGGTAGCGATCGCGCCCAGGGGTGGCCATCTGGTGCGCTGAACGTGATCTCTCGCGACACGGAACAACGCCGCGACCCCCTGTGTTGCTCAGTGTGACGCGAGCGTCTACGCTCATTAGCGTTAGTCGCGACGCAGCGACTTCAGCCCACGTCGAGGCAGCGGCGATCACTCCGCCGTTTCATTGCGACTTCGGATCGAAGTTCCTGCGTTATCGCGCTGCTTCTTCCGCGAACCGCGACTGATCAATCAAGACGTCCCGGCGCTGATGCCCGGGGACGACCCGGCCGAGCCATGGCCGGGTCATAAAAGGCCCAGCGCAGCACATCGCGCGCAGGCCACCTTCGGAAGGATCCGAGATCACTGTGACAGACACTTCAGAGCAGATGCTGATCACGATGGCCAATACCCCTGACCGCGCGTCAGGGACGGCCACGAACGAGGCGCCGTCTAACGGGCCCACCAGCGTCGCTCAGCCCGCCGATGACTCGGCGCGCCCGGCCCGACGCCGCGGCGGCTCCTTGTCGTCGATGCTCCTGCCGGAACTTCAAGAACTGGCGAGCAGCATGGGCATCCCCACTGCGAAACTACGCAAGAGCGACCTCGTCGCTGCTATTCAGCAGGCCCGATCCGGCGCCGGCACGCCCGCTCCGGTCGCCACGCCCCCGCGGGCCGAGCCGCCAGCGGCAAGCCGGCCCTCGAACGCCGAGCCGCCGGCCGTGAGCGCCACGGCAACCACTGAAACGGCGCCGAGCGCACCGCGCCGTGAGCGACGCGGCGCAAGCCGCCCCGCCGGGAGCCCAGCCCCGAATGCGCAGAGCGCCGACGCCACCGCGACGTCGGATCAGCCGCGCAACCAGGACGAGCAGCGGCAGGACGACCAGGGCCAGTCCAGCCAGCAGAACCAGGGCGGCGGCCAGGGCCGCGATGACGACTTCGACGCCGGCCGCCGGCGGGGCCGCCGCTACCGCGACCGTCGGGGCCGCAACCGCGATCGGGCGCCCGGGGGCGGCGGCGCTCCCGCGGACACCGAGCCGACCGTCGCCGAGGACGACGTGCTGCTGCCGGTCGCCGGCATCCTCGACAGCGTCGAGGAGAAGAACACCTGGTTCATCCGCACCAGCGGTTACTACGCCGGTCCGGACGACATCTACGTCGCCAATTCCTTCGTGCGCAGGTTCGGGTTGCGCCGGGGCGACGCCGTAACCGGCGTCATCCGCCAGCCTCGCGAAGGCGAGCGACGCGAGAAGTTCAGCCCACTCGTCCGACTCGACACGGTGAACGGCCGTGACCCGGACGACGCCAAGAACCGCGTCGAGTTCACGAAGCTCACTCCGCTGTACCCGCAGTCGCGGCTGCGCCTGGAGACCGAGCCGCACATGTTCACCACCCGGGTCATTGACCTGGTCATGCCGATCGGCAAGGGCCAGCGGGCGCTGATCGTGTCGCCGCCCAAGGCGGGCAAGACGATGATCCTGCAGGCGATCGCCAAGGCCATCGCGGTGAACAACCCGGAGTGCCACCTCATGGTCGTTCTCGTCGACGAGCGGCCGGAAGAAGTCACCGACATGCAGCGGTCGGTGAAGGGCGAAGTCATCGCTTCGACGTTCGACCGGCGTCCGCAGGACCACACAATGGTCGCCGAGCTGTCCATCGAGCGGGCCAAGCGCCTGGTCGAGCTCGGCCACGACGTCGTCGTGCTGCTCGATTCGATCACCCGGCTCGGCCGCGCTTACAACCTCGCCGCGCCGGCGAGCGGCCGCATCCTTTCCGGCGGCATCGACTCGACCGCACTGCACCTCCCGAAGCGGTTCCTGGGTGCGGCCCGCAACATCGAGAACGGCGGTTCGCTGACCATCATCGCGACGGCGCTCGTCGAGACCGGATCGCAGGGCGATCAGGTGATCTTCGAGGAGTACAAGGGCACCGGCAACGCCGAGCTGCGCCTGCGCCGCGACATCGCGGACAAGCGCATCTTCCCGGCCGTCGACGTCGATCAGTCGTCGACGCGTAAGGAAGAACTGCTCCTGTCGCCTGATGAGCTCGCGGTCACCGTGAAGCTACGCCGGGTGCTGCACGCCCTGGAGCCTCAGCAGGCGATCGACCTGCTGCTCGACCGGCTGCGCAAGACGCGCACCAACATCGAGTTCCTTATGCAGATCGCCAAGACAACGCCAGGCGCCGAATAGGATCCGCTGACTTAATCCGCCGGGGGTGTCGCTCCGGCACCACCCCCAGGGGGTGGATGCCTCGCGCCACTCCGCGCCTTTCGGCGCAGGCCGCGTCGCGGCGGCGGGCTCTTCGCGCGAGCGCTCATCGCGTGATGGTTGCGTTTCCGTGATCACCTTTGCGCTGTTGGCGCGAGCGCGCATCGCTGTCTTGTGTGGCTTCTGGTGGTCACCTTCCGCTGGGCGTGTCAGTAGCGCTTAGTGCTGGTAGGGCTTGCCATACGCTTTTATCTCGCGGGCGGTGTCACCGAGCTGTGCCCGTACCCGCGCCTTTCCGGTAGGGCGTGATGGCATGAGCAGCGACTGCGGCACGTCCAGGTAGGCGCCGTCGCGGCTCGTGATGCGCAGGGTGAGCTTGTCGAAGCCGCGCTCGATGACCGACACGTCGGAGATGTCGTCCCAGTCGAGCGAGCGTTCCCGACCGAGCCGGCGCACGCCGATGCCTTCATCGTCCACCACGAGGTACAGACGGACGGCGACGATGCCTATCGCGAGCGCGACCACCCCAACACCGATCGTGACGACGCGCACCAGGACGGACACGTGCGCGTAGGCGTTGACGGCGGCACAGCCGGCCGCAA
>JBPYES010000236.1:0-4933 GCA_051984825.1 Jatrophihabitantaceae bacterium | reverse complement strand
ACGGACGGCCCGGCGCATGCAGCTGCAGCGCGGTGCCGTCGAGCCGCGGTGTCACCAGCAGGAGCCGTCGGTGCTCGCGGGCCGTCACGACCTCGCCCTCGTCGTCTACCAACATCCAGCGGCGATCGCCGGCGAGCCCCCAGGGCTCGACCTCGGCCTGCTGCAGCTCGTCCCACCGGCAGGACTTGACCGGGTAGCGGTAGATCGTCGTCAGCGTGAATGCCACGCCACTCAGCCTAGGAGGTCACTGGACACTGCGCTGCTCTGCTGCGCGGCGCCCAGGCGCACGATCTGCTGCGTTCTCGTCGTCGCCAATAGCGCTGCTATTGGCTCCTCCTCGGCCTTGCATCTCGCACACCTGGCCGCCGCTCGCGACGAGCGGCAGTGCCCAGCGACCTCCTAGGAGAGCTCAGCCGATCGGCTAGCCAATAACCGGCGGAACGCCGCTAGCCGCTCGCCCGTCGAGTGGCCCTCGGCCACCCAGGCGTCCAGCATGCAGCCCGCCGCTGCGGACTGGTGCTCGCAGCCGGGCGGGCATTGCACGGCGCCGTCCTCCAGGTCCGGGAACGCCCAGAGCAGGTCGTCGGCGCTCACGTGCGCCAGCCCGAACGAGCGAAGTCCTGGCGTGTCGATCACCCAGCCGTCGCCGGCGGGCAGGCGCAGCGCAATCGCCGAGCTCGACGTGTGCTGGCCTTTCCCGATCGCGCTCACCACGCCGACTGCGCGCTGCGCGCTCGGCACCAGCGCGTTGATCAGCGTCGACTTGCCGACGCCGGAATGGCCTACGAAGACGGAAGTGCGTTCGCGCAGTCGGGGACGCAGCGGGGTCGGCTTGCCGTTCTTCGTCACCACGGCCGGCACGTCGAGCTGCGCATACCGGGCCAGCGCATCGTCCGGGCCGGCAAGGTCGGCCTTGGTCAGGCAGAGCAATGGTTCCAGTCCGGCGGTCAGGCAGGCGACCAGACAGCGATCGATCAGCCCATAGCTCGGCGGCGGCTCGGCAAGCGACGCCACGATCACCATCTGGTCGGCGTTGGCCACGATGACACGTTCGAGCGGATCGGTGTCGTCGGCCGTTCGTCGCAGTACGGTCTCCCGCTCGTGCAGCCGGACGATGCGGGCCAGCGTGTCCGGTCGTCCGGACAGGTCGCCGACCACACCGACACGGTCACCGACGACGATGCCCCGGCGGCCGAGCTCTCGGGCGCGCATCGCGGTGACGGTCACATCGTCCACGAGCACCGCGTAGCGGCCCCGGTCGACGGTCAGCACCATGCCGTCGGCCGCGTCGACGTGCTCCGGCCGCTGCTTGGACCGTGGCCGGGTGCCCCGGCCGGGCCGCACGCGGACGTCGTCCTCGTCGAGCCGGCGGACGTCGCGAGGCACGCGTCAGAGGCCCAGCATGCGGGTCCACATGCCGGAAAAGTCCGGCAACGTCTTGGTCGTCGTGGCAATGTCGTCGACCTGGACACCGTCTACGGCCAATCCGAGAACCGCGCCGGCGGTGGCCATGCGGTGGTCGTCGTAGGAGCGCCAGACACCGCCGGAGAGCGGACGCGGGGTGATCTCGAGCGCGTCCGGCGACTGGCTGACGGCACAGCCCAGCCGGGTGAGCTCGGCGCGCAGCGCGGACAACCGGTCCGTCTCGTGCCCGTGCATGTGTGCGAGACCGGTAAGCCGTGACGGCCCGTCGGCCAGCGCGGCCAGCGCCGCGATCACGGTGACGAGTTCCGTCACGTCGCGCAGGTCGGCGGAAAGCGCCGTGATCGTGGCGGCGCCGTGCACCGTCAGGCCCTCGTCGGACAGCGTCACCGAAGCACCCATCTGCGCCAGCAGGTCGCGCAGGGCGTCGCCCGGCTGCGTAGTGGTCGCCGGCCAACCCGGAACCGTCACTTCGCCGCCGGTGACCAGCGCCGCGGCCAGGAACGGCGCCGCGTTCGACAGGTCCGGTTCGATCACGACATCCCGCGCGTGGATAGGCCCCGGGGCGACCTGCCACGTCGTCGGGCTCGGCCGGGTCACCGTGACACCGGCATCAGCCAGCATCTCGATCGTCATCTCGATGTGCGGCGCCGAGACCGGCCGGCTGCCGCCGACGTGCACCACCTCGAGGCCCTGCTCGTAGCGCGCCCCGGAGAGCAGTAGTGCCGACACGAATTGCGACGACACCAATGCGTCGACCTCGACCGTTCCCCCGGGGACCGATCCCGAGCCGCGCACCGTGAACGGCAGCCGCCCGCGTCCGGCGTCGTCGACGACCACGCCTGCCTGGCGCAGTGCCTCGATGAGTGTCCACATAGGACGGTCGCGGGCGCGGTCGTCGCCGTCGAACGTGACGGGTGCGTCGCCGAGCGCCGCCACCGGCGGGACGAAGCGCATTACCGTGCCGGCGAGCCCCGTGTCGACGACGCCACCGTGGAACGGGCCCGGCGTCACCGTCCACACGTCGCCGTCATCGACGGAAACGCCCAGCGTGCGCAGCGCATCCACCATCAGCGTCGTGTCACGTGCCCGCAGCGGCCCTTCGATACGCGACGTCCCGTCAGCCAGAGCGGCGAGCACCAGGGCGCGGTTCGTCTGCGACTTCGAACCGGGAATCGGGACGTGCGCGTGCACCGGCCCGGCAGCACGCGGAGCCGGCCATGGCGCCGATGGCACGGTCACGTGCTCAGTCTGCCGGATGAGCAGGCCGCGACGTCAGAGGTCAAGACGCTCTTGTTCCGGGCGTAGCGCAGGATCAACCGGCTTGATCAGCTCGGGGCCGTTGTTCTTGACGTTTCCGACCGCGGACGACACCACATACGGGTCCAGCCGAGCAGGAGGGATGTCGTCGAGAATGCGCTGCGCGACGGCTACATCCTCGCTCGAACAGTCCAGCCATTGCGCGCGAAGTTCCGCCGGCACGACCACCGGGTTGCGGTCATGGATCTGCCCGAGCAGGTCGGGTGCCTCCTGGGTGATCACGGTGCAGGTCCAGAGCCACCGCTTCGGGTCGTCATCGTCTCGCGCCGGGTCGCGCCACAGCTCGTACAGTCCGGCCATCGCGAGGAGCTGACCGTCCGGGTTGTGTAGAAAGTAGGGGACCTTCCCGTGATCGGTCTTCTGCCATTCGTAGTAGCCCAGGGAGGGCAGCAGACAGCGCCTGCGCGCGGCAGCGGTCTTGAACGCAGGCTTGCTCGTGACGGTCTCGATACGCGCGTTGATCATCTTTGCGCCGCCCGAGGGTGTCCGGCTCCAGTTCGGAACGAGTCCCCACTTAACGGACCGGAGTTGCGTCACCTGGGCAGCATCGCTGTCGCTCCCCGCGGGTCGGCGGCGCATGACAACCCGGACTTGATCGGTCGGAGCGATGTTCCACGAGGGCCCCGGGTCGTCTCCGACCACCTCCTCGACGTCGAACTCATCGGTCAGATCGGACGTCGACGCGACGTTGACGTAGCGGCCACACATGCCACCAGTCTGCCGCGTGGCCGCGCCTACCCGGCGGCCAGCAGCTCGCCTGCGTAGCGCGCGTAGACGGCGGCGACGCGGCGCATCGCGGCCTCGTCCACGTATTCGGCCGGGCCGTGCGAGACCTCGAAGCCGCCGGGCCCGAACCCGAACGACGGGATGCCGAGCTGGGCGTACCAGCGTGTGTCGAGGCAGCCGGCACACAGCTCGAAGCCGGCAGGGCGTCCGGTCACATCAGCGACGCACCGGCCCAGCAGCGTGGCCGCCGGATGGCCGGCCGACGTGTCCGCCGATGGCGCTAGCTGCGTCACCTCGACGGACACGTCGGCGCCTGCGGTGGCGGCGGCGTCGCCGATGAGGGCGGTGATGCGCGCGAGTTCGGCGTCGAGGTCCACGTCCGGGTTGAACCTCCCATCGAGGGTGAACCAGGTCCGCTCCGGCACGACATTGAAGTTGGACCCGCCACCTGAGCGGCCGCCGACCACGATCATCGAGCCACGCTCGCTCATCTCCCGCGCGTACGCATCGAGTGGTGTGGCCACCTTGATCATGTGCAGGAACGAGTTGATGCCCTTGACCGCCTCCCCGACATGCGCCGGGCGGCCGTGGACGTCCACCCGCAGCGAGAGGGCACCCTTGGCGGCGTTCCAGATGACCTCGCCGCTCTGCTCGGCAGTCAGCATGGCGAGCGCGTTCGGATCGATCAGGTTGCGTTCGCGCAGCTGGCCGGAGCCGACCGAGCTGCCCGTCTCCTCGTCGCAGACGAGGTGGATCACGATGCGCCCGCCATCGAGCAGGCCGAGGTCCCTGGCAGCTGCAGCGCCGTAGAGCATGCTGACGATGCCGCCCTTCATGTCCGCGGTGCCCCGGCCGGTGATCGTTCCGTCGCGACGCACGGCACGGAACTGCGCCGGATTCTGCGCCGGGACGACGTCGAAGTGCCCGTGGAAGTAGACGACCGGCGCACCATCACCGGCCGTGCCGCGCACGATGCGCGGCTCGGTGAGCGTGCCGGTCGGGGCGAGCTCGAGAACCTCGGGTCGGAGCCCGAGGTGGTCCATTGCCTCGCGCAACAGGTCGGCGCAATCGGCGAGGCAGCGCCCCGGCGGGTTCTCCGTCTCGCAGGCCACCAGCCGGATCAACAGCTCGGCCATTTCATCCGCACGGCGCTCCAGCCATTCCAGCACGTCTCCCATGGAACGAAGGCTATTGCGGAAGAGCCAGAAGGTGGTCCCAAGTTCCGGCGCAGCAGGATCACACCGTGGAAGACTTGTGCGCATGGATCGCATCGACCGGCAGATTCTTGCGGAGCTGCAGAAGGACGGTCGGCTGACTATCACTGAGCTCGCCGGCAAGGTCGGGCTCAGCCTCTCCCCGTGTCATCGGCGGGTGCGCGAACTCGAACGCAGCGGCGTGATCACCGGCTACCGCGCCGTCGTCGACCGTGAGTCGGTCGGGTTGGCATTCGAGGCGCTGGTCTTCG
>JBPYES010000235.1:0-13388 GCA_051984825.1 Jatrophihabitantaceae bacterium | reverse complement strand
GTCGAGGTGCACCGCGAACAGCACGTTGGCCGTCTTCGCCTGCCCGTACGCCGCCCACTTGTCGTAGCCGTGTTCGAACATCACGTCGTCCCACTGGATGCCCGAACGCCGGTGGCCGGCCGACGACACCGCGACGACCCGGGCACCGCCGGGGGAGATCGCCGGCCACAGCCGGTTGACCAGCGCGTAGTGCCCGAGGTGGTTCGTGGCGAACTGGGCCTCCCAGCCCGGACCGACGCGCGTCTCGGGGCAGGCCATGATGCCGGCGCTGTTGATCACGATGTCGATCGCACGGCCTGACGCGAGAAACCGCTCGGCAAAGCCCTGTACGCTCGCGAGATCGGCCAGGTCGAGCTCGTCGACCTCGACGCTGTCGCCGACCGCCTCACGTGCGCTGGCCGGCCGACGCGCTGGTACGACGACCTGAGCGCCGGCGCGGAGGAGGGCACGCGTCGTCTCCAGGCCGATGCCCGAGTAGCCGCCGGTGACAAGCGCGAGCTTGCCTGACAAGTCGATGCCACGCAGGACATCGTCGGCTGTGCTCTGCGCGCCGAATCCCGAACCGATCTTGTGCTGATGGGTGGTCATGAACTCAACGTAAGCGCTGGAGCACGCTTCAACGCAAGCGCGATTACGCCTGATCACGCCATGGGCCGACGCCACCGAGTCGATCCGGCCGGATGCGCAGGATCACGCCCGGCGGGTGGTCGTGTCCGGGCGGGAACACAACGTCCGGGCCGAGGTAGACGTGGGCCAGGCGCTGCAGCAGGTCCGCCGCGCCGCCTTCGGTGATGCGGCCGGTGCCGTACACGATGAGATGTTCGCCCAGGCCGATCTCGTTGACGCGACCCGCGTCGATCGACAGCGCCACGCGCGGATCGCGACGCACGTTGCGCAGCTTCTGCCGGGCGCCGAGGTGGCCGCTGACGATCTCGTCGCCCTCCAGGCCGACCCACACAATGCTCAGCTGTGGGCTGCCGTCCGGATTGATCGTGACCAGGTGGGCCAGCCTGCCGCTGGTGAGCAGATCCCGGACCGGCTGGGTGAGGATGCTCGAATCGCTCATTCCGCGGTTGCCCCCTGTTCGCTGGTCGTGGCATGAGCGTGCCGCCGCCGAAGGCTGCGCGGCAAGCTGACTTTAGGATCTCGGCGTCCGGGGGCGATCCGCCCGCATCTGTGAGGAGCGGCATGCCGGAAGCGATGGGGCTGCTGCTCGCCGGGGCCGGACGCTACGCCGATCCGTGGCATCGGTACCCGGAGACGTCGCCCCTGATCCGCGACATCCTTGCCGGCGCCGGTGTGCAGGTGGAGATCGACGAGGACATCGACGGCCGGCTCGCCGACCTGCGTGGCGTCGACTTGCTGATCGTCAACGCCGGCGACCCCACGTCCGGCAAAGGCGGCGCGCCGGCGCCCGATGCGGCAACAACCCGCGCTGCACGCGACGGGCTGGACGCCTTCGTGGCCCGTGGTGGCGCACTGCTGGGCATCCACGCGGCCGCAGCCAGCCTTGTCGACTACCCGGTGTGGACGCGGACGCTCGGCGCGCGGTGGATCCCGGGCGTCTCCAGGCACCCAGCCTTCGGCCTGACCGAGGTGACGGTCACCAGTGTGCGCGTGGAGCGCCGGTGCGGCTTCCCGGTCGATGACATCGGAGACTTCTCGCTGTACGACGAGCGCTACATCTTCCTGACGGTCGCTGACGACGTGACCGTCGTGGCCAGCCACGAGTACGAGGGCCGGCGCCATCCGCTGCTGCTGACCCATGTGACCGGCACGAGCCGGGCCGTGTACGACGCGCTCGGCCACGACGTCCGCGCTTATGCCAGCGCGGCACATCGTGCATTACTGGTGCGTGCCGCTAAGTGGCTGCTCGAGCCGACCTGACTCGGGCAGAGACTCGGCGACACTACGGGAACGTCACAACCGGGGGCTGTCTTCATCGGGTCTGGAGGGCGTCCACGGCGGGGTCTGTCCCATGCTTTCCAGCGGCGGTGCGTCGGCCTTCGCCGCCTGTGCTTCTTTGCTGTGCGGGTCGACGTCGGGGACGATCAGCACCGGGCACGGTGCGGCGAGTACCACTGTCCGCGCGGTGCTGCCGAGCACTCGCCTCGCGAGCCACGATCGCTGGTGGAGCCCGAGCACGATGAGCGACGCGTCGACCTCGCGCGCGATGTTGAGAATGATCTCTCCGGGCGGAGCATCGTCCGTGACCTGGCGCAGCGCGTTGCGCACGCCGCTCGCGGTCAGATGAGCAGCTACGGCGTCGAGGTCGGGCTGATCGGCGGCAGTTGGGACGCCGTATCCCGCGGAGCCGACCACGTTCACGATCAAGACCGCGGCGTCGCGGGAGTGTGCCTGACGCTCCGCCTCGGTCACCGCAGAGAATCCCGTCTCCGTCGGTACGTAACCGACGACCACTGTCATGGCGCCTCCTCGCTCGAGCGGATCTCTGGTCTAGCAGTCCGCGGCGGACGCTACGCGTCCATGGCGCGGGGTCGCCAGGTGTCTGCGCGGCCGGTGGGGCACCGGCGCTGCGACTAAGATCACGAGCCGAGCGCACGTTACCGAGGCCGCGAAGGGATCATCGTGACCCAATCTGAGGGGATAACCGGTCCGATCGTCGTTGCCGGCGCGGGTTACGCGGGGTTGCACGTCGCCTTGCGCCTGTCGTCGAAGGTGCGCAGCCACCCGAACACGGAGCTGATCCTGGTCGACCGGCATGACTACCACCAGGTGATCACCGAGCTGCCCCGGGTCGCCGGCGGCACCCGTGCCGCCGACGCGGTGCGCATTCCGGTCCAGGACGTCCTGGCCAAGCAAGTCCGCTTCGTCCAGACCGAAATCGACGGTTTCGATCTGGCCGGCCGGCGGCTGCTCACCGAGGATGGGCCGATCGACTGGACGCGGCTGGTGCTGGCGCTCGGCAGCCGGCCGAACGACTTCGCCATTCCGGGCCTCGCCGAACGCACGCTCTCCTTGTATTCGGCCAGCGACGCCGAGCGAGTATGGGCGGCAGTCACCGAAACGGTCCGGGCCGCGGCGGCCGCCGGCGATCCAGAGCAGGAGCGCCGCCGGGCGACCGTGGTGGTCGGCGGCGGCGGCGCCACCGGCGTCGAGCTGGCCGGCGAGCTGGCCGAGATGCTTCCCGAGGAGGCCAGTCGTGAAGGCCTCGCGCGCGACCGGCCCGCCGTGGAGCTTGTCGAGGCAGGCCCGACCATCCTCGCCGGTTCTTCACCGAAGCTGATCGAGAAAGCCGCCAAGATCCTTTCCGACCTTGGGGTCCGGGTCCGCACGAACGCGACGATCGCCGAAGCGACAGAGGCCGGCTTCCGGCTCGCGGACGGCCAGCTCGTGGAGGGCGGCGTGTTCGTCTGGGCCGGCGGCGTGAAAGCACCCGAGCTCGTGGCAGATTCGGGTCTGCCGACCGGCCACAACGGCCGCGTCAAGGTCGACCAGTACCTGCGCGTGCTGGATCACCCCGAAATCTACGTCGCCGGCGATCTCGCTTCGGTGGTGGAGCCGCAAACCGGGCACGTGCTGCCTCCGCTGGCGCAGGTGGCGCTGGAGGAGGGCGAGACGGTCGCCCGCAACCTGGAAGCAGAGCTTCGGGGCAGGTCGCTGGAACCGTTCACCTTCCATGACAAAGGGTTCGTGGTCTCGGTCGGCACCCGCCGCGGAGTCGCCGACGTAGCGGGCATAACCACCAGCGGGCGGCTGGCCCATCTACTCAAGGACGCTATCGAGTGGGAATACCGCGGATCTGTCAAGCATCTGCGGGGCTGGGACCCACTAGCCTGATCCAGGCGATGTTTGCTGCCGCGGACGTCACAGTTGACGTCCGCGAGCACGTCCCAACATCGTGACGGACTGGTAAGACCTCTGGACAAAGGAGAGCGGCTTGACGAGCGAACGGGTGCCTAGCTTCCTCGCCCACAACGAGGGCGACAGCGTGGCCGTTGCAACGCGCGACCTGTCGCCAGGCCCGGTGGAAGGTGGCTACTTGGTCGGTCCGGAGACGATCACCATCGAGTTGCAGGAGCCGGTGCCTTTGGGGCACAAGTTCGCGCTGCACGACATTTCCGAAGGCGACGAGATCGTCGAGTACGGCGTACGGGTCGCGCTGGCCAGCAAGCCCATCTCGGCCGGCCAGTACGTGCACGTCCACAATGTGAGGAGCATCCGGTGGCAGACGAGCGTCGCCAGCTGACGGGCTACCGCCGCCCGAACGGGACGGTCGGCATACGCAACAAGGTCGTGGTAATCCCGGTCGACGACCTCTCGAACGCGGTGTGCGAGGCCGTCGCCAAGACGATCCCCGATGCGCTGGCATTGCCGCACCACTACGGCCGGCTGCAGTTCGGCGACGACCTGGAACTCACGTTCCGCACGCTCATCGGCACGGGGGCGAACCCGAACGTCGCTGCCGCTGTCGTCGTCGGCATCGAGCCGAACTGGACGGGTCGCGTAGTCGAGGGCATCGCCGCGACCGGCAAGCCCGTCGACGGGTTCTGGATCGAGGGCAACGGCGATCTGCGCACTCATGAGAAAGCTGCGCGCCGGGTGGCGCAGTTCGTGCAGGACGCCAGTGAACTGCACCGCGTGCCTGTCGAACCCAGCGAGATCATGATGAGCATCAAGTGCGGCGAGTCAGACACCACGAGCGGACTCGGTTCCTGCCCGACCACCGCCGAGGTCGTCGACCGCTGGGTGGACGCCGGTGGCACGGTGCTCTTCGGCGAGACGAGCGAGATGACCGGCGGCGAGCACCTCATCGCGGAGCGTTGCGTCGACGACGAGGTGCGCAAGAAGTTCCAGATGCTGTTCGACAACTACCTCGACCGGATTGAACGCGAAGGCGCCAACCTGCTCGGATCGCAGCCCACGCAGGGCAATATCGCCGGCGGGCTGTCGACGATCGAGGAAAAGGCGATGGGCAATATCGCCAAGACCGGCAGCCGTCCGGTCGTCGATGCGCTAGGGCCAGCGCAGCTGCCCACGCGTCCCGGCCTGAACTTCATGGACACCTCCTCTGCGGCGGCCGAGTGCATCACGCTCATGGCCGCAGCCGGCGCGGCGATCCATCTGTTCCCGACCGGGCAGGGCAACATCATCGGGCACCCGATCGAGCCGGTGATCAAGCTGACCGCCAATCCGCACACGGCTGAGACCATGTCCGAGCATCTGGACCTCGACTGCTCCGGCCTGTTGCGCCGCGAGTACACGCTGCGCGAGTCGGGCGACCTGCTGATGCAGGTGGTGGAGCGGACCATCAACGGCCGGCGCACCTGCGCAGAGGCGCTGGGGCACCGCGAGTTCGTGATCACCAAGCTGTACCCGAGCGCATGACCAACTACGTCGCCGGGACGTGGTTCGACCCGTCGCGGCGCCGTGCCGTGATCAATCCAGCCGACGGCTCGGTGCTCGACGGTGGCGAGGCGCCGCACGCCGTCGGGAATGCGCGCCGGGGCGTGGTGCGGTGAAGCCGACTCTGGCGCAGGGGCGCGAGTTGGCTCGGGCGCTGCTAGTCGCGTCCGGCGTCGAGGCGCTCGCTGCGGAGCAGACCGCGCAGGCGCTCGTGATCGCCGACGCGTGGGGCGTGCATTCGCACGGACTGCTCCGCCTGCCCGACTACCTGCGTCGCCTGCATGCCGGCGGGTGCAACGCGGCGGCGGGGTTGCGGCCCGTCGCCGATACGGGTGCGCTCGTCACCTACGACGGCGAGGACGGGCTGGGGCACTGGCAGGTGTGGCGTGCCGCTGAAACTGCACGCGAGCGCTGTGCAGTGCATGGGGTGGCCATCGCGGCTGTCGGGCGCTCGTCGCACTGCGGCGCGCTGGGCGTATACACGCTGCCGCTCGTCGCGGCCGGCTTGGTAGGGCTGGTCTTTTCGCACGGACCGGCGGTGATGCCGCCCTGGGGCGGGACCGCCGCGGTCGTGTCGACCAGCCCGCTTGCCGCCGGCATCCCGTGCCGGCCCCGTCCGGCGATCGTCGACCTCGCCACCAGCGCCGTGGCCCGCGGACGGATCAAGGTCTATGCGCAGCGCGGCGAATCGCTGCCCGAGGGGTGGGCGTTCACCGCCGACGGCACGCCGACCAGCGATGCGGCGGCCGCCCTCGGGGGCATGCTCGCACCGCTCGGCGGCCCCAAGGGATTCGCCTTGGCATTCCTGGTCGAGGCGCTGACCGCAGGACTGGTCGGCCCCGCGCTGAGCACCGGCGTCGTTGACATGTTCGATCCGGATGATGCCGCCCGCCCGCAGCAGATCGCGCACGTCGTGCTCGCCCTGGATCCGGCACGTCTCGACGTCGAGGGCAAAGGTTCCGGGGAGCGGCTGGATCGCCTCGCCGCGCAGGTGAGTGCCGCGGGCGGCCGGCTACCCGGGGCGCAGCGGGCGCTGCCCGAGGAACTCGACGAGCGCTCGCGGTTGGGCGTGTCCGAACAGACCTGGGCGGACGTCCAGCACTGGGCGCAACGCCTGGGCGTCCCGGCGCCGGGTTAGGCGACGCGCGTCTTAGCCGGCCGCCACCTCACGGCGTTCCGACTCGATGCGCCCGCGCGCCGCTGCATGCGCGTTGCGGATATGCCGGCGCGCGGCAGCCCGCGCCGCGGCGGCGTCTCCGGCGCGCAGCGCAACGAGAATCCGATCGTGCTCCTCGCGTGACTTCTCCATTCGGCCCGGCACGAGCAGTGTCGTCTCCATACCTGCGTGGATCATGTCTTGCAGAACGCCGAGTGTCTGACGCAGGAATCGGTTGCCGGCCGCTTCGACGATGCGCATGTGGAAGGCGGCGTCCAGCTTCTCCAGCGACGCGAAGTCGGGTGGATTGAGGCGGCTCGCCTTGTTCAGCTCAGTCAGCGCCGCGGCGGCCGCCGCGAGGCGGCTCCGGTCACCCGCGGCTGCCGCCCATCCGGCGGCGGGAACCTCGAGCACCTCACGCATCGCGAACAGCTCGGCGAGCGTGACTTCGTGCTGGAGCAGCGCGGCGCGCAGGTCTTGCTCGGACCGCGGTGCCGCGACGAACACGCCCTGGCCGTGCCGCACATGCACCCGGCCTTGTGCCTCCAGCGACTTAACCGCCTCGCGCACCGACGGCCGGCTCACTCCGAGCAGCGCCGCCAGTTCGCGTTCGGATGGCAGGCGGTCCTGCGGTTTGAGTTGCTCGGCGTCGATCAGGTCGAGGATCTGCTGCTCGATCCGGTCCGAGATGCTGCCCGGTTGGCCGATTGGCTGCCACATCGTGTACCGCCCCCCTCCGCGTCACCGCGTCGGACGACAGCGTATGCCAGACACCGTCATCCCACGCCTATTGCGAAGACATGCATGCCCGTGATGCGCCCGCTTGCGGGAATCGCACCGCCGCTGGGAAGCGTGACTGCGCGCACCGTCTTGCCCACGCTGATCGGCACGCCGGTTAGAAGACGTAGACGGTCCGCTGTCGCTGCCCGCGCGGCCGTCCGCCGATGCCCTGCGAGTTGAGATACAGGGTCGTGGCGACGAGGTCGTTGTCGGCGTGTCCGGCGGGTTGAAGTAGTTGTCCAGTAGGACTGTGAACGTGCTCGTTGAATGTCCACCTGCTCGATACGTATCTAGGCCTCGTCATCGGCTACACGTCGTTTGCGATACCGTTCGGTGATCACGGGGCTCGTCACCACTGGGGTGTTCGCGTTCATGAACAGCTGGAACAACCTGCTCTACCCGCCGACGCTGATCTCGTCGAACAACAAGCCGACGTCGCCAGCCGGGCTGCGGCAGAGTTTCAGCGGAACGTTCAAGACCGACAGCACCGCGTCGTCAACGTGGGCGAGGAGATGATCACCGCGCGACTGCCGCGTCAGCAGCGCTTCGAGCGTGACGAGAAGGTCGTCTTCGCCGTCGATCCGGCGAGCCTGCACGTCTTCGACCCCGAGTCTGGCGCCGCGATCCGCTGATGGGCCGCATCGGCGAGATCACCGCGTACCGGGTGCCACCTCGGTGGATCTTCGTCTGCGTGCGTACTGACGACGGCCGTACGGGCTGGGGCGAGGCGATCGTGCCGAAACGCGCAGCGGCGGTGTTCGGTGCGATCGACGATCTTGCGCGCAACGTCCGTGGCGAGGATGCCGATCGCATCGAGGACTTGTGGCAGCGCATGCGGACCGGCGGCTTCTTCCGCGACGGTCCGGTGCTATGCACCGCAGCCGCGGCCATCGAGCAGGCGTTGTGGGACATCAAGGCGCGCGGCTACGGCGCGCCGGTGTACGAGCTCCTCGGCGGGGCGGTACGCGAACGGGTTCGCGTGTACGCATGGGTGGGCGGTGACCGGCCGCAGGAGGTGGTCGCCCAGGTCAAGGCGCGCGTCGAGCAGGGCTACAGCGCCGTCAAGATGAACGCGACCGCCGAGCTCGACATGCTCGACCGGCCGGCCCGCGTCGACGAGGTCGTGGCCCGGGTCGGAGCGATCCGCGACGCGTTCGGCGACTCCGTTGACGTCGCGCTCGACTTTCACGGCCGGGTGCACCGCGCCATGGCCAAGGCGCTGCTGCGTGAGCTCGAACAGTTCCGCCTGCTCTGGGTGGAGGAACCACTGGCGCCGGGCCACGAGGACATGCTGCCCATACTGGCGCGTACGGCCGGTCGCACCCCGATCGCGACCGGCGAGCGGCTGCTGACCCGGGCCGACTTCGCGCGCGTGCTGTCGTCCGGCGCGGTCGACGTGATCCAGCCCGACGTGTCGCTCACCGGGCTGTTCGAGCTGGAGAAGCTGTGCCGGATGGCCGAGGCTTATGACGTGGCTGTCGCGCCGCACTGCCCGAACGGGCCCATCTCGTTGGCGGCATCGCTGCAGGTGGACTGGTGCGCCGGCAACGTCGTCATCCAGGAACAGAGCCTGGGCCTGCACTACAACCTCGGCTACGCCGGGCTGCCGGAAGGCGAGATGTTCGACTATCTGAGTGATGCGGCGCCGCTGACGCCGCGCGACGGCAACCTCACCCGGCAGGCTGGCCCCGGGCTGGGCGTGAACATCGACGAGTCGGCGGTACGCAACCGCGCGGGCCAGTGGGAGCTGCCTGACCCGGTGTGGCGGCTGCCGGACGGACGTCTCGCCGAGTGGTGAACCGTCAGCCTCGCGCGCGGGCCGCGACTGCGAGGAATTGACCCGCGGGACCGCGAAGTCGCGCTCCGGGACGCCATACCGCGCGCAGCGCCCGGCGCAGGTCTACACCGCTGGTCGGTACCTCGACCAGGCGGCCGTCGCGTAGTTCGCCCGTGACCGCAAGCTCGCTCAACACGGCGGGATGGGCACCCGAGGTGGCAAGCACCTTCACCGCGGCGTTCGAGTCGAGCTCGACGGCCGGTGGCGCCATGTCCGTGCCGAGGGCGCGCCGCAGCGCCTCACGGGTACCCGAACCCGCTTCGCGCGAGGCCAGCGGCACGGCAGCGAGCTGCGCAGGCGTGAGTGCTCGGCGCCGACGCGCGAGCGGGTGCTCGGGCGCGGCCACCAGAACAAGACGGTCCGTCGCGACAGTGCGGCTGCGCAGGTCGCCCGGCACGGTGGGCGTCTCGACAAAGCCGAGTTCGATCTCGCGGGCGCGTAGCGCGGCGATCACGCCCTGGGAGTTCGTTACGCGCAGGTTCACCGACGCGTGGTCATCGCGCCGGCGGAACTCGTTCAGCCAGGACGGCACAAGGTATTCGGCGACGGTCTGGCTGGCCGCGATGCGCAGCTGCTGGCCGGCGTCGGCGGACAGTGCCCGGCTCCCCGTCACCAATGCTTCGGCGGCATCGACGACCGCGCGGCACCAGTCGGTGACCATACGCCCGTGTTCGGTGAGCACCGCGCCGCGCGTGCGGCGCTCGAGCAGTTCCAACCGGAGCTGCCGCTCCAGTACGCGGATGCGCTTGCTCGCCGAGGGCTGACTGATGTTCTCGGCACGCGCTGCCGCCGAGATACTGCCTAGATCGGCGACGAGCACCATCATGCGTAGTGCGTCCAGATCCAGGGCAGGTTGCTCTGGGGGCATGGGCATAGCCTACGGCTATATAGGCATGCGCGATACGTGGCTACTCCTGAACGTTGCGATCGCCGATAGTCGAAGTGTGTCGTCGAGCGCACCCGGCTTGCTGCTCACATGCGCCGTCGCGGTGGTCGCAACCGCGATCGGGTCTGCGGTGCCATTGGTCGGCGCACCGGTATCCGGCATCGTGCTGGGGGTGCTGCTGTCCTGGATGGTCGGCCCACGGCTGCGGCCCGGAGTCCGCTTCGCCAGCCGGCGCGTCCTGCAGGTGGCGGTGGCTGTGCTCGGCGCGCAGGTGTCGCTCACCCAGGTGGTGCACGTCGGCGCCAGCTCGCTGCCGGTCATGCTCACGACGTTGGCCGCTTGTCTGGGCGGCGCGTACTACGCCGGCCGGTGGCTCGGCATCCCGGGCAATGTGCGCACCCTGGTCGGGGTAGGCACCGGCATCTGCGGCGCGTCGGCGATTGCGGCGGTGACACCGGTAATCGCCGCGGCCGGGGTGGAGGTTGCCGTCGCGGTGTCGACGATCTTTGTCTTCAACGTGGTGGCCGTGCTCGTGTTTCCGCTGCTCGGGCACGCGCTGGGGCTCAGTCAGCACGCGTTCGGCGTGTTCGCCGGCACCGCCGTGAACGACATGTCCTCGGTCGTGGCGGCGTCGCGTACGTACGGCACCACCGCGCAGGACGACGCGGTCGTCGTCAAGCTGGTGCGCGTGCTGCTGATCATCCCGATCTGTATCGGGCTTGCCGCATTGGCTGCCCGTCGCGCGTCGGCCCGGGATGCGTTGGCCGGGGACGCGCCTGCCCGGGACGCAACGGCCCAGGACGCAACGGCCCGGGACACGCCGGCTGTAGCAGCGCATCGCCTGGTGCCCTGGTTCCTTGTCGCGTTTCTCGTGCTTGCCGTGGCCAACAGCGCGGGCGCCGTGCCGACATCGGCACATCACGCGGTGGCGCGGGTGTCGCTGTTCCTGATCACCGTGGCGCTTTCCGGCTTGGGCCTCGGCACTGACGTCGCCGCGTTGCGCCGCGTCGGTCCACGCCCCCTCGTGCTGGGCGCCATATTGTGGGCACTGGTCTCGCTGACGAGCCTGGGCATGCAGTTGCTCGTCGGCGGCGGGTAGCTGCGCCTGAGCAGCGGCTAGCCGCGTTCGACGCCGACTCCACCGAGGAGATCGTCGTAGTGCCGTTGCCGGGCCAGCGCGACGGCGCCGGCGAAAAGGGCGTCGGCCCCGAGCGTCCCGGGCAGCACTGCGACAGTGCGGCTGATCACGGGCGGGGTGTGCCGTTCCAGGGTCTCGCGCACCCCCTCGACGACAGGCGCCGCCGCGTCGCCCAGAGCGCCGTCGATGACGATGGTGTCCGGGTTCAGCAGCACCGCCAGGTCGGCGAGCGGGCGGCCCACGGTGCGGCCGAGGTCGGCGAGAATGCGCCGTACGCCGGCGTCGCCCTGGGCGGCCAGGGCCTGCATGTCCGCGAATGTCAGTGGATGCCCGTATGCGGTCTGGATCTCGTCGATCAGTTGCGGCCCGTTCTGGTACACCGTCGCGAGGCAGCCCCGCCCGCCACATACGCACAGGCGCCCGTCGTCGCGGACGCTCACGTGCGCGAGCTCGCCGGCGAAGCCGGTCGTTCCGCGATGCAATCGCCCCTCGAGGACGAGGCCGGCGCCGATGCCGTCCTTGATCGAGACGTGCACGACTCCCCGCCGGCGCCGCCCCGCGCCGAACAGGGCTTCGCCCAGAGCCGCCAGGTTGGCGTCGTTCTCCGCGAAGACGGGCATGTGCAGCGCCGCGCTGAACGCAGCCGACGGATCGGCGCGCAGCCACGCCGGCAGTGGCTGCAGGTTCGGGAATGTGACTGAGGGGGCGTCCCGCGTGGAAACGGGCACGCCGCGTTCGCGATCCAGCGGGTGGGAGATGCCGACCACCGCGACGGACGGCGCTGCGCCGGGCAGCTCTGCGAGCGCTGACTTGACGACGTCGACGGGGTCGGACGCGCTGACGTGCAACGGCTGGCGGACGAGCACGGTGCCGGCGTAATCGCACACGGCGACGCTGGATTCGACGTGACCGAACGCGATCACGGCAACGGGTCCGGGTGGATCAGCCAGGCTGACCATGGTCGGCGGCCGGCCGACCGGTCGTGGCCCTTCGTGCGGATCGTCGCGTTCGACCAGTAGCCCGCGTTGCAGCAGCGACGCCACCGCCGCGACGGCGGTAGTGCGAGGCAGCCCGGTCAGCTCGGCCAGTTCGACCCGGCTGGCCGCAGCGCGGTCGCTCAATGCTGCCGCAATCTGGCGCTCGGTCAGCCGCAGGTCCATGGCCGCAACGCTATTGGACCGCTGCCTGAAGCGCGCGCTGCGACGCCCGCACGGTCCGGTCGCTGCCACCCGATGCTGGTCTTGACATCCGCCCCCGTTTGAGAGTTACTATCATTTGCGAGTCGCCATCAAAGGAGTGGACATGCCAGAATCTCGGACGCGCTGGTGGGCGCTCGGCGCGCTAGCCGTCGCGATGCTGACCATCGGCCTGGACACCACCGTCCTCAATGTCGCCATCCCGACGCTGGCCAACGACCTGCACGCGTCGACCGGCCAGCTGCAGTGGTTCAGCACGGCATACACACTCGTGCTCGCCGCCGCCCTGCTGCCCGCCGGGATGCTCGGCGACCGGTTCGGCCGCAAGCGCCTGCTGGTCGGCGCGCTGCTGCTGTTCGGCGCGGCGTCGGCCGCCTGCGCGTACGCAACCTCGGCCGGGCAGCTCATCACCGCGCGTGCGCTGCTCGGACTCGGCGCGGCGCTGATGATGCCGCTCTCGATGGCGGTGCTGCCGGTGCTGTTCCCCGACCGCGGCGAGCGGGCTCGGGCGATCACGATCTGGGTGACCGCTACCGCGATCGGTCTGCCGCTCGGCCCGATCGTGGGTGGCTGGCTGCTCGATACGTTCTGGTGGGGCTCGGTCTTCCTGATCAACGTGCCGCTGGTCGTCATCGGGGTGGCTGCGGTCGCGGTGCTCGTGCCCGAGTCGCGAAGCCAGTCGCCGCGGACACTCGACCTGTTCGGCGTGGCTCTGTCGTCGGCGGGGCTGCTCGGGCTGACCTATGGCTTCATCGCCGCCGGGCAGGACGGGTGGACGGACGCCCGCGCGCTCGGGTCGATGATCGGCGGTGTCGCCCTACTCGCCGGCTTCGTGGCGTGGCAGCGACGCGTCGCTCATCCGCTGATCGACCTGGCGCTGTTCCGCGAGCGCGCGTTCACCTGGGGCACCGTGCTGTCGACGCTGGTCAACTTCGCCCTGTTCGGGCTGATCTTCGCCATGCCGCAGTTCTTCCAGGCCGTGCAGGGCACTGACGCCTTGGGCAGCGGACTGCGACTGCTGCCGATGA
>JBPYES010000234.1:0-7671 GCA_051984825.1 Jatrophihabitantaceae bacterium | reverse complement strand
GCCGGATGCCACCGCCTCGACGACCACCAGTGCGGCAAGCAGCGCGACCGGCAACAGTTCCACGAGGCGGCGCACCTGCGGCGCATCGAGCAGCCGCGCCGGCACCAGGTACCCGGCGAGCTTGAGCGCGTAGCAACCGACGGCCGTGGCCAGCACGAGCACCCAGAGGTTCACCGCAGCCGCCCTGCGAGCAGCACCGCGGCGGCAGCGGCCAGCACGGGAACACCCGGCGGCGTCAGCGGGATCAGCACCAGCGCGATCAGGGCCGCACCGGCGGCAATGCGCCGCTCGTCACCGTTGCGCAGCCGAGGCGCCAATAGCGCCAGGAACGCCGCCGGGACAACCGCATCCAGCCCGAACTTTGCCGGATCGCCGAGCGCCTGCGCGCCGACCGCCCCGGCCAGCGTCGTCGCGTTCCAGCACACGTAGATCGCGGCGAACGTCCACCAGAACGCCACTCGCGCGAGGGCCGGCTCGCGGCGAGCCACCGCCATTGCAGTCGACTCATCGATCGTCCCCTGCGCTGCGACGATCCGCCGCAGGCCGCCCACCCGCAGCAAGGGCGCCAGCCGCATCGCGTACAGCGTGTTGCGAGCGCCCAGCAACAGGCCGCCGCCAAGCGCCGTCGCGAGCGTGCCGCCGCCGCTGACCACGCCGACGACGGCGAACTGAGTCCCACCGGTGAACGCCAGCAACGACAGCAGGCTGGTCTGCAGCACAGACAGCCCGGCCGCCACCGACGCGGCCCCGAACGCCACCCCGTACGCGCCGACGGCGAGACCCACGCCCAGCGAGTCGCGCACCACGGCACGCCGGCTCTCGTTCAGCACAGCACGGACGCTAGGCGGCGGGCTCCCCGGATTCTTGAACGTTCCTGCGTTCGCGGGCGAACCGCCCAGGCGGGACACCGACGTGCCGGCGGAAATGCCGGGTCAGGTGCGCCTGGTCGGCGAAGCCGACGGCGAGCGCCGTGCGAGCCACGTCCTGACCGGAGCCGAGCAACACGCGGGCCTGGTCGACCCGGCACTGCGTCAGATAGGCGTGCGGCGGCAGACCGACGTGACGGCGGAAGGCGCGGGTGAGCGCGAACGGGCTGCATTCGGCGAATTCAGCCAGCTCGTCGATGCTCGGCGGGTCGATCAGCCGCTCGCGCAACAGCGCGGCGCATTCGCCCACCTGGCGGGCGCCGAGATCCGGCGGCGCCACCCCACGCGCCGGACGGCCGTAGCGGTGGACCAGGAGCTCGATCAGCTCGCGAGTGAGCGCCGACGCGGCCAGCAGGTCCGGCCCCGCCGAAGCCCGGTGCGCCCGGCGCAGCGCGACCGCCGCGTCGGCGTCGCGCACGACCGTGTCCGCGAAGCTCTGCCGTACCCCGCCGGCCACGTCGCGCACCAACTCGACGTCGGCGTAGAGCACCTCGTATCGCCATCCGGCGTCGATTCCGGACTGGCCGGTGTGCACCGTGTCGGCGTCGACCAGAGCAACTGCCCCGGGAACGACGTGGTGCAACGTGCCGCGGTAGTCGAAGTCCTCGACGCCGGCCGTCACCGTGGCGAACGTGTACTGCGCGTGGCGGTGGCGCGGGAAGCGGTGCGTGACATACCGGGCGCGCAGCAGGTCAGTCCCGGCGAAGACGGGATGCGGCCAGTGGCGTGCCTGCTCGCCGGCGTCGCGCACGGTCAGGGGTAGCTGTCGGAGGGGCGCTCGACGCTCACCGGCTCCGGAGCCAGCCGGCCGAGCAGCATGTGCAGGTCGTGCAGCTCCCGGTCGGAGAACTTCGACAACCAGTACGCCTGAACGCCAGCGAGGTGCGTCGGAGCCGCGGCCCGCAGCTTCTCGTAGCCGAGCTGCGTCAGGACCGTGTACAGCCCGCGCGCATCACCCGGATACGGCTCGCGGGTGACCAGGCCGTCGGTCTCCATCCGGTCGATCAGCCGCGTCAGCCCGGACCGGGACAGCAGCACCTTGTCCGCGAGGTCGGCCATGCGCAGCCGCCGCTGGGGAGCCTCGGCGAGCTGTACCAGCACGTCGTACCAGCCCAACGGCATTCCGGTCTCGCTCACGAGATCGCGTTCCAGCTTCCGCACCACCGACGCATGGGCACGCAGGAACGCTCGCCACGCGGCTACCCGCCAGTCCGTGGCGCGAACCGGCTGGTCGATACGCGTCAACACTCGACCCTCCTCCCCGCCGACAGGCGGGTAGCCCCCGGCGCGCCCGCAGACGCGCGCCCCCATTTCCCTCCGCAAGCGTCGCTCATGACCGATGATCCTAGTGTCGTGGTTAAGGCGATATGTTTCCGTGCGAAGAGCGCCAGGCCCGCACGTACGATCGGAGCGTGCCTATGCCTAGTCACGATGATGTGATGTCCGCCCTGGCCACCGTGCTCGACCCGGAGATCCACAAACCGATTACCGAGCTGAACATGGTGTCCTCAGTGGACATCGGACCGGACGGCCGCGCCCATGTCGCGGTGCTGCTCACCGTGCCGGGGTGCCCGATGAAGGATCGGCTGACCCGCGACGTCACCGCGGCCGTCTCCCGCGTCGATGGCATCACCGCGGTCGACGTCGAGCTCGGCGTGATGAGCGACACCCAGCTGGCCGAACTGCGCCAGCAGCTGCGCGGCGACGCTCCGGTGAACGAGATCCCGTTCGCGCAGCCCGGCTCACGTACCCGCGTCTACGCGGTCGCTTCCGGCAAGGGCGGAGTGGGCAAGTCCTCGGTCACGGTGAACGTCGCGGTAGCGCTGGCGGCCCGCGGCCTCACGGTCGGCGTACTGGACGCCGACATCTACGGCTTCTCGGTGCCTCGCATGCTCGGGGTCACCGGCAAGCCGACCCAGGTCGAGCAGATGATCATGCCACCCGTGGCACACGACGTGCGGGTCATCTCGATCGGAATGTTCACCCCGGGGAACACCGCGGTCGTGTGGCGCGGGCCGATGCTGCACCGCGCACTTCAGCAGTTCCTGGCGGACGTGTTCTGGGGCGATCTCGATGTGCTGCTCATGGATCTGCCGCCGGGCACCGGCGACATCGCGATCTCTGTCGCCCAGCTCGTCCCGTCCGCTGAGCTGCTCGTGGTAACGACCCCGCAGCTCGCCGCCCGTGAAGTGGCGGAGCGCGCCGGCTCGATCGCCCTGCAGACCCATCAACAGATCGTCGGCGTGGTCGAGAACATGAGCTGGCTCGATCTGCCGGACGGCACCCGTATGGAGCTGTTCGGATCGGGCGGCGGGCAGTCCGTCGCGGATTCGCTCGCGGCAGCGACGGGAACGCGGGTGCCCCTACTCGGGCAGGTGCCGATCGATCAGCACGTACGCGAGGGTGGGGACTCGGGCGCTCCGGTCGTGCTCAGCCACCCGGATTCGCCCGCTGCGCAGGCATACGGGCGCATCGCGGACGTGCTCGCGGCCCGGCAGCGCAGCCTCGTCGGCCGTTCCCTCGGCCTCAGCCCAACCCGATAAGCGCGCGCCGCCAGCCCAAAGAACGCTGGCGCCGAGATCGTGAGCAAACGAACGGCGCGCGCCGCCCAGCGCGAGCTGGCCCGAGGGAACGCAACCACCAGGCGATGAGCGCTCGCGCGAAGAGCCCCGCCGCCGCGACGCGGCCCGCGCCAGCAGGCGCGGAGTGGAGACCCGGATCCACCCGAGCGCAGCGAGCGGTGGAGGCGGGGATCCACGCGGGCGGGATGTTAGGTTGCGTCGTCGTCGAAGGGGGCCTTCTCGCCTCGGCCGAGCGGCTGCTGCGCAGCAGCCGGGGGCGACGGCGGCGGCTGCTCGGGTGCTGCAGCAGGCTGGGTCGCAGCAACGCCGGCGTCCTCGTCATCCCCCAGCAGGGCGCGGGTTATCGCGGTACGGGGGTTCAGCGCGCGCAGGTCGCGCAGCGCCTGCAAGTCGATATCGGAGAACTCCGGGCCGAGTTCGTTCTTCAGCTGGTTGCGTGCCCCGGTGGCCATATCGCGCAACTGGCGGAGCATGTTCGCGGCGTCCCGGGCGAGGCCGGGCAGCCGCTCCGGGCCGAGCACGATGACACCAACGAACGCCAGTACCAATAGCTCCCACGGTCCGATGTTGAACATTGCACTCTCGCCCTAGTCCTGGCCCAGCGTGATCGTGACGTCGTGCTTCGCAGCTCCACGGTAATAGCGCACCTTGACCTTGTCGCCAGGCTTGTGCGCCAGCACAACAACTGTAAGCCGGTAGGACGATTCGATGAGCGTCGAGTCGACGACGGTAATGACGTCGCCCGCCTTCAGGCCTGCCTGGTCGGCCGGCCCTTCCGGCTGCACCTGGCTTACGTATGCGCCCTCGTGAACACCGTCGGTAGTGCTGGCGCTGCGTGCTTGGAGTCCGATCGTGGCGTGTACGACCTTGCCGGTGTGGATCAGCGCCTCCGCGACGGGGCGCGCTTCGTTGATCGGGATGGCGAAGCCCAGGCCGACGCCCTCGTTCGGGCCACCCTGCAGCACCGATTCCGACAGGTTCGCGGTGTTGATGCCGACGATCGCTCCCGACGCGTCGACCAGCGCGCCACCGGAGTTGCCCGGGTTGATCGACGCGTCCGTCTGGATTGCGTTAATCACCGGATCGTTCGGGTCGCTGCCTTCCGGCAGCGGCCGGTCCAGGGCCGACACGATACCGCTGGTGACCGTGCCCCGCAGGCCCAGCGGGGAGCCGATCGCGATCACAGGGTCACCGACGGCGAGCTTGCCCGAGTCGCCGAGCGAGGCCACGGTCAGCGTCGACTTCTCGACCTTGATGACTGCCAGGTCGGTCTTCGTATCGCGGCCGACCACGCGGGCGGTCACGCGTGATTTGTCTTCGAATGTCACCCAGATCGAGCCGTGTCCGGTGGCAGCGTCCTCGATCACATGGTTGTTGGTGAGGATGTAGCCGGCCTTGTCGATGACCACGCCGGCGCCTACCCCGTCGACCTGGTCGGTGCGTTCCTCGATCGAGACGACCGCCGGCGAAACACGCTGCACGATGCTCGCGACTGAGCCAGGAGGCCGGTTCGCGGGCGTGCCGGTCTTGGCGAGCTTGAGGTCGCCGTTGTGCAGCGCGCTGTGCGCCCGCGTGGCGAACCAGTACCCGGCACCGCCGCCGAGCGCTCCCGCGACGAGCGCGATCACCAGCGCCAGCACCAGGGCGCTCAGCCCGAACGGGCCGCCCCGTACCGCCTTGACGGGTTCGGGTGCAAGCTCCTCCTCCGGTGCGAGCTCCTCGCCCTGCTCGGAGTCCTCGTCGGGCGACACTTGCGACGGGCGACCGCCGGCGAACACGGCCGGGCGACCCAACCAAAACGGTGAGTGCGGATCGCGCCAGGGGTCGCGTCGCGCATCGGGCTTCCACCACGGGGATTCGGGCTCACGCCCCCGCGGGTTGATACGGCTGCCCGGCTCGGGGTCGAACGCGCCGACACCTGCCGGAGGTCCGTAATCGCGGGTGAGCGCGGGCGAGACGGGCGGTGCTGCGACGCGGTGCGCGGGCGGAATGCGCTCACCGGGCAACGGGGCGAACTCAGCGTTTGTGCCGGACGGGCGGCGGAACTCGGCGTGGTCCTCCGGCGACACCGTGGGCGGGGGCGGGCTGTAGATCGGCTCCGGATCATGCGGCGCGAACGAGTCCTCGACACCGGGCGGCCTGGCGTACTCGCGCTCCGCCGCCGGGTCGGCCGGGGTAGACGGCGGGACGGCGTCGTCAGTGCTCATGCAGTCGTGGTCCTCTCGCGCTCCCGAGTCGAGTCTGCCTCAGCCTCGCCCGGGGCGGCTACCGGGTCAGCGGACCGCGCGCGCGAAGATAGCGGTACCCGTACCTGACTGGACGATCACGTCGCCGACTGAGCCACCAGCCGGCTGGACCTGCACCGGCGGCGTCGCCGGCGCGAACGGCGCCCCCGAACCAGCGTCGCTGGTGCTCGCGACCGCGCCGCCAACCGCTCCGAGGGCGAGCACGGCGGCCGCCGCGGTGAGCAGCCCGTACGGGCGGGGCCGCCGCTGTGACATCTCGGCACGCTCGTCGCTCGGTTCCACGAATGCGGCCGTACCGAATGCCGGGAAGACGGCGGAGCCGTCGGAGTCGATCGCGATAGGCCGCCCGCTCAACGGCGTAGTGGACGGAACGGCCCGCAGCCGCTCGAGCAGATCGCCGGGAAGCGAAGGGGCCGGCGCGGCGCGCAGTGCCCACACCGCCTCCCGCTGCACGGCGACGGCGTGCGCGCACTCAGCGCATTCCGACACATGCCGGGCAGCACGAGCCCGCGCACCTTCGGTGAGAGCGCCGTCTGCAAAGGCGGCGACTGCCTCATCGCTCAGGTGCTGGACAGGCAAATTCATAACATCGCCTCAGCGGCCACGCCGGGCTCGGCGGGGCGCACCCCGGGAGCGCGGTGGGCCAGCGCCTCGCGCAGTAGCACCCGCCCGCGGTGGATCCGCGAGCGCACCGTACCGACCTTGATGCCCAGTGTCGCCGCGATCTCCTCGTACGACAGGCCCTCGAGATCGCACAAGACAACGGCCGCGCGGAAATCGGCGGGCAGCGCATCGAGCGCGTGCTGCACCTCGGGGTCGAGGTTGCGCTCGGCGTATGCCTGCTCGGGGCCTGCGCTGTGGGACGCCAACCGATCGCCGGCGTCATCGGGGAGCGCGTCGAAGCGGATCCGCTGGCGGCGGCGCACCATATCGAGGAACAGGTTCGTCGTGATGCGGTGCAGCCAGCCCTCGAACGTCCCGGGCGTGTACTCAGCCAGCGACTTGAAGACCCGGACGAACGTCTCCTGCGTGAGGTCCTCGGCGTCGGCGCGGTTGCCTGACAGCCGGTAGGCAAGTCGATACACCCGGTCGGCGTGCTCGCGCACAACCTCGTCCCAAGTGGGAGGAACCCACACAGCGTCTGTCACGTGCTACTCACCTCGTTTGCGGCACCGATTGTCGCATCAAGGCAACCAATGCCGCCTGTACGCTCTTAGGAACGCCTCAGCGTTCCCTTACGTTCCCTCGCATGACAGACTTCTGGACGCAGCTTGTCGGGAGCTGTGCGCCGGGGAGGTGTTGGCTGTGCTGGTCTGGGTCATCATCGCTGTCGTCGCCGTCTGCCTGTTGGGCGTCGTGTGCAGCCGGATTTTGCGGGCACGTAGCCGCTTGGAGCCGCTGCAGCCCGGCGACCCCGAGCTCCATAAGCGCGTAACCGCAAAGACGCAGGAGATGAACGCGTTGTACACCAGAGGGCCCCGGGACAACACGATCGGCTGGGGCGGCTAGGCCCCTACGCTTTCGGCGTGCACCAGTACACGCCCGACGACGCCGCCCTCGCACACGCGCTCGCTGATTACTGCCTCAAGCGGCTGGCAATGACCGCGCCGCTGGACCGGCCGCGCACGCCTGACGAGCTCGAAGCCGTTGTCGGCGCGACGGTCACCGAGCACGGCATCGGCGCCGCCGAGGCGCTGCGACTCTGGGCAGACGTCCTCGGGCCTGCCTGCCTGTCGGTTGACCACCCGCGCTACCTCTCGTTCATCCCGAGCGCGCCCACCAAGGCATCTGCTGCGTTCGACATGCTCGTCGGCGCCTCCAGCGTTTACTCCGGTTCATGGCTGGAGGGCTCAGGTGCCGTCTATGCCGAGAACCAGGCGCTGCGCTGGCTGGCAGACCTCGCCGGGCTGCCGGCCG
>JBPYES010000233.1:0-3280 GCA_051984825.1 Jatrophihabitantaceae bacterium | reverse complement strand
GGGCAGTGGGCGTTCACCGTAGTCCCCGACGCTGCCGACGCTCCGTAGACTCGCAGGCGTGCTGCGACGCATCGATCTGACCGCCGCTGACTCCGACGTGCGCCGGTCGTTGCCGCGCGCCCGGGTCGACGTGCATCAGGCGGTCGCCGCGGTAACCCCGATCGTTGAGGCGGTGGCCGCGCGCGGCTACGCCGCGGTCCGCGAGGCGACGCTCCGCCTCGACGGGGTAGACGTACCGGCACCCCGGGTACCCGATTCGGCGCTGCATTCCGCGCTGGATGGGCTCGACCCGGCCGTGCGGGACGCGCTCGTGGAGTCGATCCGCCGGGCCCGCCTCGTGCACGAGGCGCAGCGGCGTTCCGATGTGGACGTCCAGGTCGTACCGGGCGGCAGCGTCACGCAGCGGTGGGTGCCCGTGTCGCGGGTCGGGCTCTACGTGCCGGGCGGGCTGGCGGTCTACCCGTCGAGCGTGGTGATGAACGTCGTGCCGGCGCAGGTGGCCGGTGTGCGGTCGATTGCCGTGTGCTCGCCGCCGCAGCAGGACCACGGGGGGCTCCCGCATCCCGCGATCCTCGCCGCCTGCGCCCTCCTCGACGTCGAGGAGGTGTACGCCGTCGGGGGAGCGCAGTCGATCGCGCTGCTCGCCTATGGCGATTCCGACCTGGGCATCGACCCCGTGGACATGGTGACCGGTCCGGGCAACATCTACGTGGCAGCAGCCAAGCGTCTGCTGCGCGGCGTCGTCGGTATCGACGCCGAGGCGGGACCGACCGAGATCGCCGTGCTGGCCGACGCCACCTCCGATCCTGTGTATGTCGCCGCCGACCTGATCAGCCAGGCCGAGCACGACACGCTGGCCGCATCCGTGCTGATCACCGACTCCGTGGCGCTGGCCGACGCCGTGGACGTCGAGGTCGAACGTCAGGTCGCGCTCACCAAGCACGTCGAGCGGATCACCACCGCGCTGACCGGCGAGCAGTCGGCGACGGTGCTCGTGCGCGACATCGACCAGGGCATCGCCGTCGCCGACGCCTACGCCGCCGAGCATCTCGAGGTGATCACCGCGTCGGCGCGTGAAGTCGCTGAGCGCGTGCGTAACGCCGGCTGCATCTTCGTCGGACCATACGCGCCAGTATCGTTGGGCGATTACTGTGCGGGTTCCAACCATGTGCTGCCCACCGGCTGCACGGCCCGGCACGCGTCCGGGCTGTCCGTGCAGTCATTCCTGAAGGGCATGCAGCTGGTCGAGTACACCCGCGAGGCGCTGGTCGATGTGGCGCCGCACGTGCTCGCCCTCGCCGCCGCGGAAGATCTTCCCGCGCACGGCGCCGCGATCTCCGTACGCTCGTGACCACTCTGGACGACCTGCCGCTGCGCGACGAGCTGCGCGGCGCGCAGCCGTACGGCGCCCCGCAGCTCGATGTCCCGGTGCGACTGAACGTCAACGAGAACCCGTATCCGCCCTCCGAGGCGGTCGTCGCCGAGACCGCGCAGGCGACCGCCGAGGCGGCGCGGGGTCTGAACCGCTATCCGGACCGCGATGCCCTTGAGTTGCGGGCTGATCTCGCCGGCTATCTCGGTCATGGCCTCACTGCCGACGAGGTGTGGGCGGCCAACGGCTCGAACGAGATCATGCAGCAGCTGTTGAGTGCGTTCGCCGGGCCGGGCCGCACGGCGGTGTCGTTCGCCCCGACATACTCGATGTATCCGGAGTACGCCCGCAATACGCACACCTCCTGGATCGTCGGCCGCCGCCGCGACGACTTCACGCTCGATCCGGCGCATGCGCTCAGCCTCATCGCTGAACGTGAAGCGTCGGTGGTGCTGCTCGCGTCACCGAACAACCCCACCGGCACGGCACTTCCGCTCGACGTGATCGAGGCGATCTGCGAGGCGGCGCCTGGGATCGTCGTCGTGGACGAGGCGTACGCGGAATTCCGCCGGGCTGGTACGCCCAGTGCGCTGTCGCTGCTGCCGCGCTACCCACGGCTGGTCGTCACCAGGACGATGAGCAAGGCGTTCGCGTTCGCCGGCGGCCGGCTGGGCTACCTTGCCGCCACGCCCGCTGTCGTCGACGCCGTGCGCATCGTCCGGCTGCCCTACCACCTGTCCGCGCTGACACAGGCGGCCGCGCGCGTGGCGCTGGCCCACGCGGACGAGCTGCTCGCCCGGGTGGACGAGCTGCGCGTGCGCCGCGACGAGACCGTGTCGTGGCTGCGCGAGAGCGGGTTGCGCGCCGCCGACTCCGACACCAACTTCGTACTGTTCGGGACCTTCCGCGATCGCCACGCCGTCTGGCAGGCGTTGCTCGACCGCGGAGTACTGATCCGGGAGACGGGACCGGACGGCTGGCTGCGCGTGTCGATCGGCAGCTCCGAAGACATGGCGGCGTTCCGTGCCGCGCTGAAGGAGGTACTTGCATGACCCGGACCGGTCGGGTGGAGCGGCAGACCGCCGAGACGAAGGTGTTCGTCGAGATCGATCTGGACGGCCATGGCGTGACCGACATCTCGACAGGGGTCGGCTTCTACGACCACATGCTGACCTCGTTCGGGAAGCACGGCCTGTTCGACCTGCGCATCGATGTCGAGGGCGACCTGCACATCGACGCACACCACACCGTCGAGGACACCGCGATCGCGCTGGGCCAGGCGTTTGCCCGGGCGGCCGGTGACAAGACGGGCATCCGCCGCTTCGGCGACGCGCTGATTCCCATGGACGAGGCTCTCGTACAGGCCGCGGTGGACCTCTCGGGACGTCCGTATCTCGTGCATCGGGAGCCGGCCGGCGCGCCGCCACTGATCGGCACCGCTTACGCCACCACGTTGACGCGGCACGTGTTCGAGTCCTTCGCGCACCATGCGGCCGTCGCGTTGCACGTGATCGTCCACAGTGGACGCGACTGGCACCACATCATCGAGGCCCAGTACAAGGCTGCGGCACGTGCCCTGCGTGCGGCGGCCGAGATCGACCCGCGGGTATCAGGCATTCCGTCGACCAAGGGCGTGCTGTGAAGCGTGTCGCCGTGCTCGATTACGGTTCCGGCAACCTGCGCTCGGCGCAGCGTGCCCTGGAACGTGTCGGTGCCTCCGTCGACGTGACGCCTCGCCCGGCCGGGTACGACGGCCTCGTCGTGCCGGGTGTCGGTGCGTTTGCCGCGTGCATGGACGGGCTGTCCACAGTGGACGGTGCTGCGACGATCAAGGCGGCCCTCGACGAGGGCCGCCCGGTGCTCGGCATCTGCGTCGGCATGCAGGTGCTGTTCGAGGCGGGGGTCGAG
>JBPYES010000232.1:0-7572 GCA_051984825.1 Jatrophihabitantaceae bacterium | reverse complement strand
CTTGTGGATGCAGGGCGGACTCGCCGGCAAGGTGTACACGGCATTCACCGCGAGCAACACCGCTCATGGCGGACAGGAGTCCACCATCCTCTCGCTGGGAAATGTGTTCTACCACTGGGGCGGCATCATCGTTCCTCCCGGCTACACCGACCCTGTCCAGTTCAAGTCAGGCAATCCCTACGGCACCTCTCACGTGGCCGGTGACGGCCCGCCCGGCGATGTGGCGTTGGAAGCCGCACGCTTCCAGGCCCAGCGTGCCGTCGAGACTGCGGCCGCACTCAAAGCGGGCCGCGCCGGCACTATGCGGGTGCCTGCGTGACGCGCTCCGGTACTGGGTAAGCACCAGAGAGGTACACGCGTCGACAAGGAGCTGCGATGACGGAGCCGCCCCGGACGGCCTTCGTCCTCGGCGGCGGCGGCCTGCTCGGCGCGTC
Organism: Jatrophihabitantaceae bacterium; assembly: GCA_051984825.1. GTDB lineage: Bacteria > Actinomycetota > Actinomycetes > Mycobacteriales > Jatrophihabitantaceae > DASXRA01. Next base: position 7,138 of record JBPYES010000232.1, on the reverse strand, counting down.
GCAGGTCGGGATGCTGCGGGCGCTGTTCGAAGACGGCATTCGCCCGGACGTCGTGCTCGGGACGAGCGTCGGCGCGGTAAACGGCGTGTTCGTGGCGGCCGATCCGGGACTGGAGGCTGTCGAGCGGCTGGCGCAGTTGTGGGCGTCCTTGCAGCGATCCGGGGTGTTCGCCGGCTCGCTGATCAGCCGAGCGGCGAGCCTGGCACGCCACGGCACGCACCTGCACCGCGCCGAACCGATTCATGCCTTGTTGCGGGCCAACCTGCCGGTCAGCCGGATCGAGCAGCTCACCGTTCCGTTCCAGTGCGTCGCCGCGAGCATCGAACGGGCGGGCGCGCACTGGTTCACCAGCGGCCCGATCACCGACGCTGTCGCCGCCTCGTGTGCTGTGCCGGGTCTGCTCCCACCGGCCGCGGTCGGCGGCGAACACTTTTTCGACGGTGGTCTCGTCGACTCCATCCCGGTGGGCCGGGCGATGCAGCTCGGCGCGCGCGAGATTTACGTGCTGCACGTAGGGCGGGTAGAGCGTCCGCTGCGCGTGCCGCGCTGGCCGTGGGAGGTCGGCCTGGTGGCGTTCGAGATCGCCCGTCGGCACCGCTTCGTCGAGGCGATGAGCACCTTGGCCGACGGGTGTCAGGTGCACGTGCTGCCTACAGGCGACCTGCGTACGCCCCTGGTGCGAGTGCGCTACGGCGACACGCGCCGGGTCGGCGAGCGCATCGACGCAGCCTATGTGGCGAGCCAGCAGTTCCTCGGTCGAGCCCGGGCTCGGCGGTGAGCGCGTTCCTGCCGCCGCGGCCGGTGCGACGGCTGATCATCGACCCGCTGTGGCTGCCCGTGACCGCCATCCTCGCGGCGCTACTCGCCGTCGTGGCCCTGCTCGCTGCCATTGCCATACCCGTGACGCCACGCCGGCGGGTGTTACGGCTGGCGATGTTCGGGCTGAGCTACCTCGTGCTCGACGTGGCTCTGTTGCTCGGCTGCTTCGTGCTTTGGATGCGACCGGAGCGCGAGCGCTGGGACGACGACCACTGCCGGCTGCTGCAGTGGGTCCTGGATCGCCTGCAGGAGGCGGGCCGTCGCTGGATCGGCTTCGAGGTCCGCGTCGAAGACGCGCCGACCGACCGGCCGCCGCCCGGGCCGGTGATCGTGCTCGCCCGGCACGCCGGTCCCGGCGACTCATTCACGCTTGTGCGCCTCGTGCTGACCCGATACCGCCGGCGTCCACGCGTCGTTGTCAAGGCGGCGCTGCAATGGGATCCGGGCGTTGACGTCATGCTGAACCGCCTCTCCGGCTGCTTCATCCCCTCGCGCAGTGGGGCCGGCGAGGACGTCGCCGACCGGCTGTCCGACATGGCCGCGGGGCTGAGCGACTACGACGCGCTGATCATCTTCCCTGAGGGCGGCAACTGGACGCCGCACCGGCAGCGGCGCGCGGTCCGTCACCTGTGGCGGACCGGCCGGCGCCGCGCGGCCCGGCACGCCGAGCGCATGCACCGGGTGTTGCCGCCCCGCCCGGCGGGCACGCTGGCATGCCTCGATGCGCGCCCTGATGCCCACGTAGTGGTCGTGGCCCATGCGGGGCTGGACCTGCTGGTGAGCCCGGGTCAGGTGTGGCGCGCGCTTCCATTGCATGATCGGCCGATGCGCGTTAGCTGGTGGTGCGTCGCGCCGCCCGAGCGGGGGGAGCAGCAGAGCTCAGCCGAGGACTGGCTCGACCGCCAATGGCGCCGCGTCGACGATTGGGTCAGCGCCCACGGCTGATCCGACTTGACCTCAGGTTGCCCAGCCGAGTGCCCAGAGGTGGACATCGTGCGGTTCGCCGCCGGCTTTGGTGAATTCCTCGAGGAGCGGAATGAGCTGTGCGCGGGATTGCCGGCTCATCTTGGCCAGAATCGGCCGGAGAGCCTCTCGGCGCGCTCGTGCCACGGTTGCCACGATCGCCTCGCCGCGCTCGGTCAATGTCAGCCGGAGGTTTCGCCGATCAGCCGGGTCGTCAGCTCGCTCGAGAAGGCCGAGCGCGACGAGCCGATCGCACGCGCGGCTGGCTCTCGACAGGTGCAGCCGTGCGGCGGTGGCCAGCCCGCTCAACGTGGTTGATCCACGGCTTCCAACGACCACGAGGATGCGCAGTTGCGTTACATCGACCTGGTCCTCCACCGTGGCCAGTGACTGAACGCTGATGGCAACCAGCAGTCGGCACGCCGCCAAGACGGCATCGGCCTCATCCGATCGGGCCCGGCGGCCCGTCCAATCGGCCTTGCGCTCCGTCATTACTGCAGTCTCCACCCGACGCTTGCGATGCGCAAACATTGCGAGTAGAGAGGAAGGAGGACGTGGTGCCCGTTGGTCGTCGGCGCCGTGTTCTTGCTCGCGCGGTCCTCCGGCTCGATCGGTGAGCACCGCCGTGAGCCACAGGGCGCCGAATCACGGACGTAGCCGAACGGCCGGCCGTGGCGACCTCAGTGACGGCTGAGATCGATCAGCGCAAGGCCGATGTCGGGCCGCATCGTCTTGCGCAGGTGGCCGGGCGTCTCGCGCACGACCACTTCGAGCGTCGGCCACACCTCGCCGGCAAGCAGGTGACCGCCGCGCACCGTCCCGTCCGCGAGACCGAGCACGGCGTGGATGTGCGCCACGGGCGTGTCGTGTGAGACGGCGATGTCACCGAGCAACGAGAGGACCTCGCACTGCTCGTCGACCGCGATGTGGCGATAGTCCTTGGTTTCCCGGTCGAACCAGCCGACAGTCGCGCGCGCAAACGCCCCGACGGCGGTGAGCGATGCGGCACTCAGGTTCTGGTCACGGGCAACCCGGCCGATGATGTCCACTGCGTCGTCGCCGGGATCGCCGGAATCGAAGCGGATCTCGCCGTCGACCCTGTTGATGAGGTCGCGGCGCAGCGCATCGATGTCGAGGTCCGCGTGCCCCCGATGCCGTCCGCCTGGGGCGGGCAGGTCGACGTCGATCACCGGCTTACTCCTCTCGCTCCTGGTATGGCTCACTCCGGGTTGCGGCTTGGCAGATACTCCTGCGCCTTCTGCTTGACGCCCTGCTTGGCGAATCCCCAGCGGTCCTCGTCGCCGTGCAGGAACGCCCCGGCCACGGCCTTGACCTCATCGAACGTCGCGTGCGGCGGGATCGGCGGCACGTCCGGATCGCAGCGCACATCCAGCACGGCCGGACGGTCCGCAGCGAGCGCGGCTGCCCAGGCGTCGCCAACCGCGTCCGCCCGGTCGACGTTGATGCCTGCCAGGCCGATACCCCGCGCGAAGGCGCCGTAGTCGACGTCTGGCAGGGTCTGCGACTCGGCCAGCTTCGGCATGCCCTCCATTGCCCGCATTTCCCACGTCACCTGGTTGAGGTCGTTGTTGTGCAACACCGCAACGACCAGACGGGGATCGGTCCATTGCCGCCAGTACCGCGAAATCGTGATCAGTTCGGCCAGGCCGTTCATCTGCATGGCGCCATCGCCGACGAGCGCAATCGCGGGGCGATCAGGGTGCGCCCACTTCGCCCCGATGGCATAGGGGACACCGGGTCCCATCGTGGCGAGCGTCCCCGACAGCGACCCGCGCACGTCACCGGTGAACCGAAGGTGACGGGCATACCAGTTCGCCGCGCTGCCGGAATCGGCGGCGACGATGGCATTGCCCGGCAACCGGGCGGAAAGCTCGTGGAAGATCCGCATGGGATTTACCGGATCGGCATCGAGCAGTGCGCGGCGCTCGACCGTGGCCCACCAGTCCCCGACGTGCGCTTCGATCTGCTCACGCCACGTCCGGTCGGTCTTGCGCTCCAACAACGGGATCAGGGCGCTCAGCGTGGCCCGGGCGTCGCCGACGAGATTCAGCTCGTACGGGTAGCGCATGCCGATCCACTTGGCGGAGCGGTCGATTTGAATAGCGCGTGCCTGGTCGAGCTTCGGCAGGAACTGCGTGTACGGAAAGTTCGAGCCGACGGTGAGTAGTGTGTCGCAGTCCATCATCAGCCGGTACGAGGCGGTGGTGCCGAGCAGCCCGATCGAGCCCGTGACCCATGGCAGATCGTCGGGAAGAACATCCTTGCCCAGAAGGGCCTTCGCTGCTCCCGCCCCAAGGAGATCCGCGACGGCTGTCACTTCGTCCGCGCATCCTCGCGCGCCCTGTCCGAGCAGGAGCGCGACGCGATGGCCTTCGTTGAGGATCTCCGCTGCCTGCCGAACCACGTGATCCGACGGCACCACGGTCGCCGGTGCCGTGCCGAGGCTGGACGGTACCTGCTTGAAGGCATGCTCCGGCGCCTCGTATGCCAGTTCGAACACGTCCGACGGGAAGATTATGCAGGTCGGAGCGTGCTCGCCGGCGGCGATGCGGATCGCGCGGTCGATGAGGTTCGGTAGCTGTTGCGGCACTGTGCACATCTGCACGTACTCGCTGCAGACGTCCTTGTAGAGGCTGAGCAGGTCCACTTCCTGCTGATACGACCCGCCCATTGCCGAACGCTGTGTCTGGCCGACGATCGCAACGACCGGAACATGATCCAGCTTGGCGTCGTACAACCCGTTCAACAGGTGGATCGCCCCGGGACCACTCGTGGCCGCGCAGACGCCGACCTCGCCCGAGAACTTGGCGTAGCCGACCGCCTCGAACGCGGACATCTCTTCATGCCGGGACTGAACGAACTGCGGATCGTCACCCGCCCGGCCCCACGCGGCGAGCAGACCGTTGATTCCGTCGCCGGGATAGCCGAAGACTTGATGGACTCCCCACTCGCGCAGCCGTGCTAGCAGTACGTCGGCCACGGTGTCAGCCATTGAGCGACCTTCCGAGGTTTGATGCGTGATCGGTGCGAGCACCGGTCACTGTTGACCTCGTCCGAGCTGCGCCGAACGGCTCTGAAAATCGTGTCTACTCGCAATGTTTGCAGTTCGCAAACACCGGGTAGAAAGCCAGCGATGGCGGGTACCGAACCGTAGATCGGCGGTAGCCGCATGCCCGCACATCGGTTGCCGACATCGCGGTACGGCACCGCCGGAAGGGAGCAAATCGCGTGTCACGCATAGTTGTCGTCACCGGCGCGAGCGGGGGCATCGGTCGAGCATCTGCTGCCGCGTTTGCGCGGCGCGGCGACACCGTCGTGCTGATCGCGCGGGGCGAGGAAGGCCTTGCCGGAGCTGCTCGCGACGTCGAGGAGGCAGGCGGTCGGCCCGTCGTCATGCCGATTGATGTTTCCGATGCGGACGCGGTTCTCGCTGCGGCCGACCGAACCGAAGCCGACGTCGGGCAGATCGACGTCTGGGTGAACGTCGCATTCAGTTCGGTCTTCGCGCCGTTCGAGGAGATCAAGCCCGAGGAGTACCGGCGGGTGACCGAGGTCAGCTACCTCGGCTACGTGTACGGCACGATGGCAGCCCTGCGGCACATGAGGCCCCGCGACCGCGGCGCCATCGTGCAGGTGGGTTCCGCACTCGCCTACCGCGGCATTCCCTTGCAGACCGCGTACTGCGGCGCCAAGCACGCCATCCAGGGCTTTAACGAATCGCTGCGCTGCGAGTTGCTCCACGACAAGAGCAACGTCCACGTCACGATGGTGCAGATGCCGGCCGTCAATACGCCGCAGTTCTCCTGGGTGTTGTCGCGACTCTCCCGCCACCCGCAACCCGTGCCCCCGATCTATCAACCGGAACTGGCGGCCCGGGCGGTTGTCCACGCGGCCGATCATCCGAAGCGGCGCGAGTACTGGGTCGGTTCGAGCACCGCGGCGACCTTGGCCGCGAACGCGCTCTTCCCAGCAGTGCTCGATCGCTATCTGGCGCGCACCGCGTTCTCCGCGCAGCAGACGCCCGATCGCCACGATCCACACGACCCGGCCAACCTCTGGGCTCCGGCTGACGGACGAACCGGACACGATTTCGGCGCGCACGGCGTCTTCGACGATTCGTCGCACAGCCGGGATCCGCAGGCGTGGGCGTCGCGACACCACGGTCTTATCGGCGCAGCTGCAATGGGCCTGGGTGCGCTCAGCGGGGCAATCCTGGCCCGGTGGCATCGGCGGTGACCGTGTTGCGCGCCTACGGCAGCGCACACGTGGTACTCGGTACGGCGCTGAGCAGCCGGCCGAACGAGGTCGCCCGCGTCGTGGCCGGACGGGAAGCGCCGCCGCCGTCATGGGTGGTCCGGATGCTGGGCGTCCGCCTCCTGGCACAGGGTGTGGCCGAATTGGTTCGTCCCACGTGCAGAGTGCTGCTCTGCGCCGCGGGGATCGACGCCCTGCACGCCGCGAGCATGATCGGTGTCGCGGCTGACACGCGGTACCGCAGAAGCGCCATCGTCAGCGCTGCCGTCGCGGGCACCAGCGCGGGGCTTACGGCATGGACCGTGGTGCGCCTTCGGCGGCGAGCGAACCTGTCGTGAAGACCCGGGCGCGTTAGCTGCCGTGCCCAAGAATGCGCTGCGAACCGGGTACCGAATGCGCCGGCCGAAGGGTGCGGATGGGATGCATCAAGTGGTCGTGCCGGCAGTAGATACATCCACCCGGCGAGCCGCTCGCCGAGGTGACAGCGAGGTGCCCACAGCGTTGGCAGCGGGCCTGACGCACAGCTCCGGCAAGGCTGAGCAGTCCGATGTAGGCGGCGACCAGGCTGGCGAGCCCTAGGGCGGCAACAAGGATCGCGGTCAGGACTTCGATAACCACCAGTAGTCACCTCTTGAACGGAGCGTGCTTCGCGATGCATCGTATCACGATTATATCGCTACACGATATTACGAGATGAACCCTCATACCGCGGGCGGCCGGCGCAACCGGGCAGCAGCGACCAGGACCGGCCCGCTGACGATCGCGATCGCGCCGAGCAGGATCAGCACCGGTTCGGCAACGATTGCACCGGCGCAGAGAAGTGGCACCGCGGCGAGCATGAGAAGCATCGCCAAGCAGCCCAATACATGGCGCTGCCGAACCCGGCTGCGCCTGCGAGTATTGCGTCGCAAGCGCCTCGCATACCAGCGTCCCGCCAGGGCGCGCGCCAGACGTGGGTTCTCGTGCGCTATCTCGCCGGCCAGCTCGTCGAGCTGGTGCCGCTGCTGGCTCGTCAGGCCGACCACTGAGCGCTCCTACGGGTGGTTGCGGCAGGTCGTGGCTCGTCCTGTCGGTAAGTCAT
>JBPYES010000231.1:0-4492 GCA_051984825.1 Jatrophihabitantaceae bacterium | reverse complement strand
GATCTGGCTCGTCCCGGGCAGTTTCGCCACCTCGTGGAGCAGACCTGGCAAGCGGCCATGCCCGCGGGTGGCGTGCCGATCCGGCAAACCGTCGAATCCTGGATCGCGGCGGATGGACGTAGCTGGCGGCGCGACTACGGCAACGACAACACCGGCCATCTCTTCGATGAGTACCTGGCGTTTCCCCCGGGCGGCGATCAGGCCTACTCGGCCTCTCCCGCATACCCTTGCCAGCCTTCCTACCGACACCTCGGCGCTGCAGCACTACCTGCGCACGCACGTCAGCGGATCGACATCGCGGGACGAGGCCGTCTTCGTCGCCGTCGGCGACCTGCTCCGCACCGGGATTGCGCCGCGTGCCCTGCGCGCGGCTGCCATCCGCGTACTCGCCCGCACACGCCATGTCGCGCTGGGGACCACGCGATCCGACGCGCTCGGACGACCCGTGATCAGATTCGACTTCATCGACGACAAGGGTCGGCCGGACGAGATTCAGTCGCTCCTGTTCGACCCGAAAACCGCAGCCCTGGTGGGCGAGATCGACAGCAACGCGGCTGGCAAGCCCTGGTTCACCTCAACGCTGGTCAGCTCCGGAGTCACCGCGAACGTGCCACCCCAAGTCCTCGCCCGCGCCCAGCCAGTCAGGTGATGTGGCAGCGGCGCTCAGCGCTGCGTCGCGAGCAGTGCTTCGAGGAGTTCGTAGCTGCGCTCGACACCGCTCATCATCCCGGTTGCCACCGCGGCGTCGCGCGCCTGCTTCGAGGGGTAGCGGACGATCTGGGTGACCGTCGTCCTGCCCTGCTCCTCGGCGAACAGGGTTGTGTTGACGGTCTCCGGCCACTCCGGACCCCACTGCTCGGTGTTGACGATCCGCTCCGGAGGTACGACCTCGCGGTAAATGCCGGTCATCTCCATCTTGCGACCGTCGGCGTGCTGCCACGTGAAGCGCCACGGGCCGCCGGCGCGCAGGTCGATCTCGCAGACCGGCATCGTCCAGCCCTCCGGCCCGAGCAGCCACTGCGTCACGTGCTCCGGTTTCGTGTGCGCCTCGAACACCAGATGCCGCGGCGCATCGAAGGCGCGGCTGATCGCGATCTCCTCGTCCGACACCATCGTCAGCGTGGTCGTTGTGCTAGCGCTCATGGCCCTGCTCCTTCATCCGGTCTAGGTACTTGTCCAGCCGGCGGTAGCTCTCGTCCCAGAAGTGCCGGTATCGCTCGGCCCACTCGGTGACGCCCTGGAGCGGCATCGCGTCCAGCTCGCACGGACGCCACTGCGCCTCGCGTCCCCGCTTGATCAGTCCCGCGCGTTCGAGCACGCGCAGATGTTTCGAGATAGCGGGCCCGCTCATTGCGAACGGCGCCGAGAGTTCCTTCACGGTCGCCGAGCCGTCGAGCAGCCGGCCGAGGATGGCACGTCGCGTCGGATCCGCGAGCGCCGCGAACGTCATGCTCAGCTGGTCGGTTGCCATCGTGCCTAACCAATCGGTTATCTAACCGATTAGTTTTCTACGCGGGCGACCGGATGTTTGTCAAGGCAGCGCTTGGGAGGGGCGCGGGGTCAGGGCTTGCGGGCTAGCGCGATGCCGCGCTGCAACGTCAGCACGGTCAGGCTCGCCTGGACCTGGGCGCGGGTGGTGGAGCGGCGCACCTCGAGTGGCAGCCGCCCCCACACCGCATCGACGATTTCGTCAACGGTCACATTGACCACCGACTCCCCGCGCTCACGGGAATCGCGATCATGTCGAGCTAGCGCGTCCTCGATCCATCCGCGCAGCTCCGACCGGTCCATCGGTCCAGCGTTGCGCCCCATCGGCGACACTGTCCAGCCCGGGGGGTACCGCGATGCCAGTGGCATCAAATGCCGTGACATCGAGATGCCAGCGTGACATCTGGTGCTTGGCACGTGACGCGTTGTATTTTCTGCCTCGCACCCCGGCCATCCGGCATCTCTGCCCAATGGCCGGGGTTGTCCATTTGCGGTACCTCAGCTGCCGTCGGCTAGCTGATGTGCCTGCTTGAGCAGCGCGTTCGCCCTCGCGATTCCCGAAGTGATCTGCCCGGGCGGGGGCAGCTGACCGTCGGCAGCCTGCGAAAGCAGCACCTTGAGTTCGCCGGCAAGGGAATCGCGAGCATCAGCGAGGTGCCGCAGATGTACCTGCTCGACGTGGTACGCGTTGTCACTGTCCGCTGAACCGCTGGCCAGGGCGGCGCTGTCGGCGAGGAGCGTGTCCGTGGCGAAGGCGCCCACGCTGGAGTTGACCTGCTGGTACGCGGCGGCGAGCTGCTCGGTTGCCTGCAACGAGGCGGACGGGTGCGCCAGCACCTGGCTGATCACCCGGCCGTCGGTCTGGTAGTCATCCGAAAGGCCCGTCAGGTACAGCAGGGTGGGACGCAGGTCGGCCTCCTCGACCCAGGTGCCGATCTTGCTCGCGTCCGGAACGGTGTTCAGCGAGTTGGGGTCGTGCGGCTCGTTGCCGTCGGGCGGCTGGGGGCCGTCCACGCCGTTCGCCGCAACGCCCGGACCGACGATGCCAGCCCAGGTGATGTCGATGTTCGGGCTGTAGTAACCGTGGTCCCAGGCGAACGCCGGGTTGACGGCGACGTTCGGCCCGGTCGTCCCGAAGAAGTAGTCGGGCATCGGGAAGAGCGTGTACGTCGGCGAGCGCAGTGGATCGGCCGTCTGCATGTGCAGGACACGCTGTTCCAGGGCGCCGGCCTGATACTTGGTGATCTTCTCGCCGTTGACTCCGCTGAACGGGTTGTCGCCCGTCATCGCGGCCGTGTCGCGTTCGAGTTGGCGCACCGTGGGATCGTCGGCGGCCGGCTGGCCGTGCACATAAATGGCAGCGCCCTGCGGCTCGATGTCGAACGGCGTCTGGCTGCTCGCCGTGGTCGACAGCAGGCCCTTGATGTTGGCGGCGAGCTCGCCGATCTGACCCTTCGCGTAGTGGCACGGCACCGTGACGCCGTCGCAGCCCGCCGGCGTCGGCTGGGTGACCCGGCCGACATTGACACCGTGGAGCGGGTCGGTGCCCACGTTGGCGCCCACGAACTGGTCGTTCTCCTCGGCACCGATCACGAACTCGGTGTTCGCCGGGGTGATGCCGTCCTTGGCGAGCCGGGTGAGGAACGTATCGAAGGCGCGGTCGTAGTTGGCCGCGTTGGTCACATAGCAGCTGTCGCCAGGCCCGATCGGGCGGCCGCTAAACGTTGCGTCTGCTGTCGTGCAGCCGCTGGTGCCGGCCTTGCGCTCGTGTATGTCGGCGATGTAGCCGTACGTGACCGGTATCCCGCTCTCCTGCATGTCGGCGAGGTAGGCGAGCGACTGGGTGGCGGTCGGACTGAAGCCCGTGAATCCGGGCTTGTGGCTGAACGGCTCCTGGATCTCGTTGCCGTCAAGGTCGACCAGGTTGCCGGCTGCGTTGGTCACCCGGTAACCGCCGCGGAACAGGTTCGGCGTGCCCCCGCCGAGCTGCGGCGCGATGTACTTCGCGCCGAACAGGCCCTGGAATCCGTTGTAGCCACCCGGCTCGGTCGGCAGGCTGTCCGGGGCGGCGCTCGGGCTGGGCGTGGTCTGGCCGAACTTCACCGCCTGCGCGTTCGCGCAGATCGGATCGGCCTGGGCGCAGTGCACAGCCTCGCCCAGGTAGTCGGCGACTTCGGCGTCCTTGAACGTATCCGGGTCGGCGTTGGCCTGCGCCACCTCGGGCGAGTTCGGGCCGAACACTGCCGGCAGGTCACGCGGCACGTTCTCCAGCACCATGTTCGCCGTTGAGAAGTCGCCGACCGAGCAGCCGGCCCGGGTGAACGGCACCCACGGCGCCGGCGTTTGCCGGTCGGTGTCGCCCGGCGTGGCCGGCACCTTGTCGGAATAGACCATGCTCGGCGTGGTGTCGTGGCCGGCTGAGGGCGGGTTCACGGTGTCCGACACGGGAGCGTTCCAGTACGCGAACGACGTTGCCGCGTCGGTCGTCCCGTCGGGGTTGTAGGTCTTGTACGAGTTCGTGAGCGGCTGGCCGTGGCGGTCGCCGTACAGGCCGGTATAGATCGTCAGGCTGTCGTCCGCGGTGTGCGCGATCATCGGCGTGTGCACGTTCGACATCACCGTGCCGTTCTGCTCGAGGAAATGCATCAGGTGCGGCATCTGCTCGAGGTCGGACGGGACGTTCGGGTTGTCGCGGAAGAAGTGCACGTTGTCGAAGACGATGTTGACCACGTGCTGCACCCCGTTGCCGAGGTGGCAGGAACTCTCCGGCGGCGCTGCCCCCGCTGTGGACGTCACCGCTCCGAGCACGGCGGCCGCACCGGCCGCCACCGTCGCTGCGACCGTCGCAGCCGCCGCAGTTCTGCGAACTCGCATACTTGCTCCCCCAAGCCGTCGGAACACAACCCGCAAGACGCTATACCCTCTGGGGGTTTCTCAGAAGACGTCCAGGTGTCATTGGCAACGGAGTGATGACGCGCGATCCACGCCGATGCGCTGCGTGAGC
>JBPYES010000230.1:0-6451 GCA_051984825.1 Jatrophihabitantaceae bacterium | reverse complement strand
GCGGCGAGACCGGCCAGACGGGCGGGCCGGGAGTCTCGGGCTATCAGATGGTGCAGAACCAGTTCACGGCGCCGCCCAACAGTAACGTGACCCACGCCACCGAGTTCTGCCCGTCCGGCACGGTGCTGTTAGGTGGCGGCGCGACGCTCACCGACACCCATGCGCTGGGCGAGACCGGTGTGCCGCCCGACGTGATCAGCTCAGGCCCGGTGTCCAGCGTTGAATGGGATGTCTACGTGTTCAATCCTGACACCTTCAGCCGCACCTACGCCGCGTGGGCAATGTGTGCACAGGTGGCATGAACTGCAGGAGGCACGGAAATCCCCTCGCCGCCGCTACAACCAGGGCTGCCGGCCGCGGAGCTCTCTCGGTTGCTGACAGCGCCTTGACTGCCTGCGCCAACTGCGCCTGGTTCAGATGAATCGATCAGGAACCCATGCGTGGGCTCGTTTGGCTGCGATTGGCTCGATGAGTGTCACCCGGCGTGCGGGCTGGACATTGTGAGCCGCCGGAGCGGCGCTCGGGTCGTGGGTTGGGTGCTCGTGCGGGATGAGTTCGAGCTGGCGGAGGTGTGGTCCGCTGGTGGGTTGGAGAGTCTGCGGGATCTGGTGAGCGATAACGGCGTGGGCCATCGAGCGGGCGCTGCCCCAGAGCAGGGCGGCAAGTGGCAGTTCGACAAGGAGGGCGGTCGCGAGACTGAACCACCACCCATGAGTGCCCCACGACAGCACGACGTCGAACCAGGCGTCGCAGGCAAACAGCGTCCCGGTTATCAGTGCGGCAGGAATCGCAAGTTGGCGAGACCGGTACACGGCCCATAGCGTGACGCCGAGGGCTGCGACCTCCGCGGTGTCGAAGCCGATCCAAAGCAGCCTCCACTGCCTGGTGGTGTCAGCCGTCGGCAGGCTGACACCCATGATGACGATCCAGACCAGCAGCCCGGCCACCACCACGCTGAGGAGTCGCGTGAGGGCTCTGACACGTCCGGCGACGTCTCTCTGCTGTGCTTCGTAGCGCTTCTTGGACAGGGGGAATCGACGGACCGGGCGGAGGGCTAGCGTCATGATCGGCTCCTGCGGACGACGTCGATCTGTCATGGGTCTTCTGGTGGATCTGCCGCGCTAGGCCGGGGCAGCAAGGCTTCGGCGTGCGAGGAGGAGGGTGAGCCCGCTGGCGACTGCGAGAGCGGCGAGCACGGTCGCGGCGCCGTAGCCGGCCCGTAGCGCCGGGTCGAAGCCGTGAGCGCTCCGTCCGGCGAAGACCGAGGCGACCACCGCGAGCCCGACTGCTCCGCCGAGTTGCTGCATGGTCTGCAGCAGGCCCGACGCCGATCCGGTGTGCTCGGGCTCGACGCCGTTGAGGGCGAGGACCGTGATCGGCATGAAGCTCGCGCCCATGCCCAGGCCCATCAGCAACAGCGACGGGAAGACGCCGCTCGTGTAGTCGGTGGACGCATCGACGCCGAGCAGCAGGCCCATCGCGATGAACACGCTCGCGGTACCGGCTGCGATCAGCGGGGCTGGTCCGACCCGAGCAACCAGGCGGGGTGCCAGGCGGGACATCGTGAACACGCCTAGCGGCACGGGCAGGAACGCCACGCCGGATCGAAGCGGGCTGTAGTCGAACTGGTGCGCCAACAACTGCACGGTGAGGAAGAAGGTCGCGAGCATCCCGCCATAGACGGCGGCCATCGCGACCAGCCCAGCTATCCGGCGCCGGCTTCGCAGCAGAGCGGGGCGCAACAGCGGGTGCGGGTGCCGACGCTCGGTGGCCGCCAGCACAATCAGCAGGGCGGCACCCACGGCGAATCCGCCGATGGTGCGCGCGCTGCCCCAGCCGTGCTCAGGTGCGTTGATGACCGTCCACACGATGCTCACGGCGGCCGCGGTTGCTGAGCCCGCGCCGACGAAGTCGAATCGGCCGTGGCGCCGCGGAGTCTCGTTGACCAGCCCGGGGACGAGCAGCAGAACGGTCAGACCGATGGGCACGTTGACGAACATCGTCCATCGCCACGACGCCAGGTCGGTGAGCGTTCCCCCGAGCATCAGGCCGAGTGCCGCTCCGCCGGAGGAGATGACGGCGAATGCGGCCAGGGCACGGTTGCGGGCGGCCTCGTTCGGCGCGTTCGTGGCGATCAGGGCCAGCACCGACGGTGCCGACAGCGCGGCGCCGACGCCCTGCAGCGCCCGCGATGTGACCAGTTCCCAGGGCGCCTGGGCGAGGCCGCCGGCGAAGGAGGCAAGCGTGAACAGGCCCAGGCCGGTCATGAACACCCGGCGTCGGCCGAGCACATCGCCCAGACGGCCGCCGAGCAGCAGCAATCCACCGAACGCGAGGCTGTAGGCGTTGAGGACCCACGACAGTGAGGCGGAGCCGAAATGCAGGTCCGTGGCGATGTGCGGCAGCGCCACGTTCACGATCGTGGCGTCCAGTACAAGCATGAGTTGACCGACAAGCACGACCCACATCCCGACCGCCGGGTTGCGGCGTGCGGATCCCGTGGGAGTGGGCCGGGTTTGCAGCATTGAAGACATGAGCGGTGGAGTCCTGTTCTGACCTGCGTGCGCTCGGCGGCAAGTCGACGTAGACTTATGTGGAGAGGTTCTCCGCTTCCGTCTACGACGATACGGAGACAGTCTCCACTTAGCAAGTGCATTTACGAACCAAGGAGGCCGACGGTGCGGGCGGACGCGGCGCGCAATCGTGACAAGATCGTCGAGGCCGCTCGGGTGGCGTTCCGCACACGGGGCTATGAGGCCCCGCTGGACGACATCGCCAAGGCCGCAGGCGTCGGCGCGGGAACCCTGTACCGCCACTTCCCCACGCGCGAATCCCTGGTCGACGCGGTGATGCAGGCCTGGGTCGATCGGGTCAACGACGCCGTCGGCAAGGTTCTCGCCGAGGGCGGCACACCTCGTGAGCTCCTGCTGCGCTGGTTCCAGCAATACGTCGAGCTGATCTCGGTCCACAAGGGCGGACCCGCCAAGATCACGCTCGCAATGGAGGACGACACGTCGCCGATGCGAACCAAGTGTCAGACCCTCCGCGCTGCCAACACCCAGATCATCGAGCAGCTCGGAGACGATCTTCGCCCTGGCGTCGACTCACTCCAGTTCGCCCGACTCGTCGGTGGAATCGCCAGTGTCGTCGACCAGGGCAACCTGCCCGCCGCGTCCGTCGGGCCGATGCTCGAGGTCGTTGTCGACGGCCTGCTCGTCTGACCGGATGTGCTTTTGATCGCCCGGCCGGCTGTCTGCCGGGTGCTCCAATCTCCTCGGTCGTCGGCGGGGATAGCGGGCACGTGGTCGCTGCCGCGCGTAAGTGGGTGGATCGGAGGGCGATCGCCCTTTTACGCTTGATCGGGGCGCGCTCGGGTCTGGGGCGGAGGACTGACGGTGGACCGGCTGGACATCATCGACACGTGGTTCCTTGTCACTGCCTGGATCCTCGCCGGGCTCGCGGTGGCGGGCGCCGTGTGCGTGGTGTGGCGGCTGCGCCGGCAACGCGTCGTGTGGTCCACGGTGACTGGTTTTGTAGCCGCGGTGCTGGTGCTGGTGGCGGCCGCGGATAGCGTCAACGCGCACTACGCCTACTGGCCCACCATCGGCGACGCGCGGCAAGCGCTAACCGGCGACCGGCAATGGCGCACGATCGAAGCGTTGGACCGGCTGACACCGGCGGCGCAGCGTGCCGCTGCGAAGAACGGTTTGGTGGTGAAGATTCGGATACCCGCGGATGCGGTGTACGGATTTGCCGCCACCACAAACATCGCCTACCTGCCTCCCCAGTACTTCACCCAACCCGGCAGCCGGTTCCCGGTCGTGTACCTGTTCCACGGCACCCCGGGCAAGGCCGCGGACTGGTTTCACGCAGGGCAGGCCGCCCGCGAAGGCCGTGCCGTCGCGGCCAGCGGGCACCCCGCGATCCTGGTCGCTGCGCAGATGAGCCGGTCCTGGACCGACGACCCCGAGTGCGTCGACGGGACGCAAGAGAAGGTCGAATCCCACCTTGTGCAGCAGGTCATCCCGACCATCGACGCCATGCTGCGCACACAATCCGACCGCGGCGGACGGGTGTTCGCCGGCATGTCCGCCGGCGGCTACTGCGCCCTGAACCTCGGTCTGCGCCACCGCGGCCTGGTCGCTGCGATCATCGACCTGTCCGGGGACACCGTGCCTACCCATGGCGGCGGCGCGAAGGTCTTGTTCGGCAAACACAATCCCGATGCCGAGGCGCTGGTTGCCGCGAACAGCCCGGCCAGCTACGCCGCCAGCCAGTCGCCCACGCCGCCGACGCGGATCTGGCTCGAGTCCGGCACCAGTGACAAGACCATCGTCCACGAGATGTCCAGCCTCGCCCGAACCCTCACCAGCCGAGGCGTGCCAGTCAGCTGGCGGGTCCGTCCCGGCGGGCACACCTATCATGTGTGGACCGCCGCCCTGCACGAAGCCCTGGCATGGGTACTCGGTAACAGTCCGCCCGGCCACTCGGGGTCTCGCCCCGGCCCCTAACTGGCGCTAGCTCTGTCAAGCATTGTGGTGCGGCAATTATGGACGATGAATGATTTGCTGCGACGTCATGTAGTTCACCAGATACGACACCGTCTCTTGGAGGGACGCGTCGGCGCGACCCCTTCCTGTGCGCGCAAGCGCGGCGCGAAAGCCGGCGTTGCTGTAGCGCTTCTGCTGCATCGTCGCGATCTTCGGATGAGAGCGCAGAACAAAATCCAGAAGCGGGTAGGCGGGGTCGTCTTTGGCACACATCCTGCGCATGTCAGCGGCGAATTCCGCGAGCGAAACGTAGCGGAACGGTATGCCGTAGTCGCGAGACATGATCGACGTCACGTCCGTCAGGTTGTAGTAATTGTTCACCGTCAGATGAAAGACCGGGCCGTCGGCCTGGGGATCGGAAATGATAGCCGCCAGGTTATGAGCCGCGATATCAACGGGCATGAAGCTGATCTGATTTCGCGTATTGGGCGCGATGCCATGGTTGATCATGAACGCCAGTAACCGAACCACCATGTCGTCGGGGTTGCCAAAGCCGGACGTCGACGCGGTGAGAAACGACGGTCGATAGACCCTCACATCGTGACCCTGCCGTCCAGCGTCGAGAGCCAGCTGCTCGGCCACCCATTTGCTCTGCGCATAGCCAAAGTCGAGTTCAGCCATCTCCTCGTTCGAGTCATGTTCGGCGAGCTCCTTTTTCGCCGACCAACCGAAGATCATCGTGCTCGACACGAGGTGAAACGGCTTTCTTTTTGAGGTGAGGGCCAAACGCAGCAACTCGCGTGTGCCCTCAACATTTGCCGCTCTCGTCGCGTCGTAGGTCAAGACGTAATCCACCAGGGCACCGTTGTGGATGACCGCATCGACCGAGTCCGCCAATGCCGTCCACGCCTGGTCCGTGAGGCCAAGATTGGGCTGCACGAGATTCCCGCAAATGACGCGGACCCGTGTCTCGAACGCCTCGGCGGTCGACGCTGTGAACAAGCCTGCCTGGCGGAGGCCTTCTCGCAGTCGCTCTCGAGCGGCGGAAGAATCCGTCGCTCGAACAAGGACGGAGTAGCTCGCGCGGGTCTGCTCCAAGAGGCTCTGCAGCAGAAACGGACCGAGGAAGCCGGTGCCGCCGGTCAACAGCACGTCCTTGACCGGTTGCCTCGTCGCCGCGGACAAGCCCACGGCTGCAATAGCGCCGAGGCGCGAATCTCGCCGCATCGCCACACGCTCGGCAGCCTCGTGCTCCTCCTTGAACTGCAACAGCGCGCGCTGCAGTTGGGTGACCGCCGCGACGTCATCCTGGTCGAGTCCTTTGACGAGGGCTGTCAGATCGGAGACGGTCAACCGCTGCAAGAGTGCGGCGTCGAGCGTCTCGCGCAACTCCGACCCCGCGCGTTCCTCGACGACCGGCTCCAGAGCGACCAGTAGTTCGACGATCGCCAGTGAATCGAGTCCGGCCTCGGGAAGGGTTCGACCGTCGTTCCCGCTCAGCGAGAGTGAGCGGAGGAACTGTTCGTACCAGGACAGCAATCCGATCTCGGGGGCGCTCGGACCGGTGTCGCTGTCGAAGCCTCGCACGTGGGTCGCGATTGCCGTAGCGGTCCCGCTCAGCCACTTCTCGCGGGTGCGACCTCTGGCAAGCTTCCCGGACGTGGTACGCGCGATCACTTGCTGCCGCACGAACACGATCGTGTGTCGTCCGTCGTACTCGTGCGCACGGAGCGCGCGCGTAACGTCGTCCGGATCCGGTAGATCGTCGGACCTCCGCACGCCGACGATCACGACGAGACCGTCCTCATCCTCATCGCCGGCGAAGGCTACAACCCGCCCTGGGCGGACGCGGTCCGACGACAGCTCGACCGCTCTCTCGAGATCCTCCGCGTAATAGTTCCGGCCGCGAAGGATGATCATGTCCTTGAGCCGTCCGCAGACGAAGACCTCCCCGCCGTTCA
>JBPYES010000229.1:0-13782 GCA_051984825.1 Jatrophihabitantaceae bacterium | reverse complement strand
GAAGAGCGGATCGGCGTAATAGCGCGCCCGGCCCGCCACCGCGTGGGCCGCTGCCAGTGAGACCGTGTCCGGTATCTCGGGCGCCGGGCTGCTCGGCGTCGACATCGCCTCGGCGATCAGCGTGGGGCCTTGGTGAATGCGGATCGAGCTTTCGTCGACCCGCTCTACGGCCATGGGAGTGGCCAGCGGAACGGGCTGGCGCAGTGTGACTGTCACCGGGCCATCGAGGCACGAGGCGATTCGTCCGCAGGCGTAGCCGCCGTTGCCGGTGCCCGGCGGTCCGGAGAAGCGGGACGGGATGACAAGGGAATCGGCCATGCCCGGCGTCGTGGCGTGTGACATGCCTCGACGCTAAGGGCAGCCGGGCGCGGACGGCCATCGGGTGAACTACCGGCGATTCCCGTGGCTTCCCGGCTACGTCGCTCGTGCGCAGTGCGTACGTCGGGCGAACTACCGAGGCGTTCCACGGCCGAGACGGTGCTCGGTGACCCATGCCGCGATCTGGGCACGTGAGCGCACCCCGAGTTTGCGCCGGATGTTCTCCACATGCGCCTCGGCTGTCCGCGGCGCGACGGACAGTCGCCTGGCGATGGAATTGTTGGTCAGCCCCTTGGCGATCAGTTCGGCGACCTCGAACTCGCGATCCGTGAGCGGCGACGCCGTGTCCGTCGGTTCGTGCAGGAAGCCGAGCGTCGCATCCAGAACGGCGGGCCAGTCGCCGTGGTAGAAGAGGTGGCTGGAACCTGGCAACGGGACCAGTGTCGCCCCGGGGATCAGCGCGGCCACCTCACGCCCGAGCTCGAACCGGGTGCCCCTGTCGGCCTCGCGGTGCAGCACTACCGTCGGCGCCCGGACTGTCGGCAGCAGCGCCCTGATGTCGGTGTCGTAGTAGACCTCCAACAGCCGGGCGGCCACGTCTGCGGAGGCGCTCGCCCGCTGGAACCGGGCAAACGCTGCTACCTCCTCAGCTGTGGGATCCGTGACGAACGTTCCGGTCATCGCCTTCAGGCCCAAGCCCCAATGCGCCCGCACCAACGCGACCAGCGAACTCCGAACCTCGGCGGGCGCCAGATCCCGGCCACTGGCGCACATCCCGTACAGCACCACCGCCTCGACACGTTCCGGGTGCCTCGCCGCGATCGTCGCAGCGAGCTGACCGCCCTGCGACGCCCCGAACAGGCGGAAACGGGTGGCGCCCACCGCGTCGGCAACCGTCAGCGCTGCGGCGGCCTGTCCATCGAACGACAGGTCGATCCCGTCCCGATCCGACAGGCCGCATCCGGGCTTGTCATAGCGGATCACGGTGAACCGCTCGGAAAGCCGCTCTACGAAGGCGCCGAAGGAGAACAGTTCCAGCTGCCCACGCAGATCCGTGATCCAGCCTGAGTCGCACAGCAGCGCCGGGCCGGCCCCCGTCGTCGAGTAAGCGACTCGGCCCGCGGGTGTGTCGCAGTACCGGATCCTCGGCCTCACCTGTACAGGCTGGCACCGGCGGGCGACACAGTGAAGCGGCGGCACTGGGTCGGTCGCGGTTGACGTAGGCGATAGGAAGGTTTACAAACGACTGGTTCGCCGGAGGTCGGTGAGTGGCAGGTTCACCCGCGAGCTGGAGTGCTGACCATGAAGCGAGTTATGCGAACCGGCCTTGGCTTCGCGGCCGCAGCGATCGTCGCAGCAAGTTCGGCCGTGGCCGCAGGTGCCGGGGCGAGCCAATCCGGTGCGTTCCCTGGCCAAGTAGGCCCTGCCGCGGCCGTGGCGGCGACCGGCTCGAGTGCGTTGTCGGATCTGGGGACGGCCGGCTGGAAAGTGCTGAGCAGCGCGACCGCCACTCAGCCCGGACAGCAGATCTCCACGCCGGGGTTCAACACCAATGGCTGGCTTTCGGTCACGAACGATGACGCCGGCGCGCCAGGGACCGAGATCGAGGCCCTGCTGCAGAACGGCTCCTGCCCGAACGTGTTCTTCTCGACGAACCTGAAGACATGCTTCGGCTCCATGAAGCGGATCGGCCCGGACAAGATCAAGGAGTTCAGCGTCCCCTGGTGGTTCCGGACCGATTTCATTCCGAACGTGGTGCCAGGCCAAGACGCGAAGCTGATCGTCAACGGCGTCGTCGGTGCAGCCGACGTGTGGGTCAACGGCCAGCAGGTGGCAAGCTCGGCGACTGTGACGGGCGCCTACACGCGATTCACGTTCGACATCACGCAGTTGCTGGTTAGCGGGACCAACTCGCTGGCGATCGAGATGTACCCCAATGACCCCACGTCGATGTACACGCTGGACAACGTGGACTGGACCCAGATCCCGCCGGACAACAACACCGGTATCCAGTTCCCGATACAGCTGCAACTGGGCGGCGCATTGATCGACAGCAACGCGCACGTGCTACAGAGCAACGCAGCCGATCTGAGCGCGTCGGCACTCGCGGTCAAGGCGGACATCACGAACACGGCGAGCACACCGCAGACGGGCACGGTGACGGCAACCATCACCCCGCCGGCGCCGGGCAGTCCGATAACCGTGAGTCAGTCGGTGACGGTCGCGGCGAACACCACCGAGACGGCCAGTTTCACGCCCGCCCAGTTCCCCAGCCTCACCATCGCCTCGCCGCAGGTCTGGTGGCCCTATCAACTCGGCGCGCAACCTCTGTACACGCTGACGACGTCGGTCTCGCAGAACAACATCGCCTCGAACACCACCCGCGAGACATTCGGCATCCGCAACGTCACGTCGTACCTGACCACAGGGACCTCGGCAGGAGCGCCGAACGGGGTGCGTGCTTTCAAGGTCAACGGCGTGCCGATCGTCATCCGGGGCGGCGGATACGACCCCGACCTGTTCCTGCACTACTCAGCATCGGATACCGCCAAGCAGATCGCGCTGATGAAGAACATGGGCGTCAACGCGATCCGGCTGGAGGGGCACATCATGCCGGACGACTGGTTCCAGCAGATGGATCAAGCCGGGATCTTGGTCAACGCCGGTTACCAGTGCTGCGATGCATGGGAGGTGTCGGGCGCGCTGAGTTCCGCGCAGCTGGCGCTCTTGCAGCTGTCTGCGCTGACCATCGGCCAGAATCTGCGTAATCACCCGAGCGTGTTCAGCTTCCAGTGGAGCGACAACGCCCCGACCGCGCAGCAGGAATCCGTGTCGCTGGCAGGCTTCTCTCAGGCCGACTTCCAGGATCCGCTGATCTCCTCTGCCGAGTACAAGAGCAGCCCGCAGCTCGGGCCGTCCGGTGAGAAGGAGGGCCCGTACGACTGGGTGCCGCCCAACTATTGGTACGACACAACACACTTCGGCGGGGGCGACGAGACCAACGCCGGCGGTTCGTGGGGCTACGACAGTGAGCAGAGCGCCGGGGACACCGTTCCCACCCTCGACTCCATCAACCGCTTCCTGTCCGCGTCGGAGCAGGCGAACCTGTGGCAGAAGCCGAGCTACAACCAGTTCCACACCAACTACGAGGGAACCCAGCACAGCGGCTACAACTTCGGGACGCTCTACAACTTCGACACCGCACTGGCCAGCCGGTATGGCTCGTGGTCCGATCTCGGCAGCTACGTCGAGGAGGCGCAGGTCCAGAACTACGAGAACACCCGCGCCCAGTTCGAGGCGTTCATCGATCACGCCACCAACCAGCCGGTCCCCTCGACCGGCACGATCTACTGGCAGATGAACAAGGGCTGGCCGAGCATGCTGTGGACGCTCTACAACAACGACGGCGACCAGGCGGGCAGCTACTTCGGTGTGCAGCACGCCAACGCAAGGTTGCACGCGATCTATGCCCTGGACAACGGCACGGTAACCGTGGACAACCTCGGTGCCGCCAGCCAGTCCGGACTGTCGATCGAGTCCAAGGTGTACAGCCTGGCTGGCACCCTGCTCGATGATCAGCAGGCGAGCAATATCACTCTCGCGAGCCAAGGGGTCGCGAGCTCGGTGCTCACGCCGAAGGTGCCCGCCCCGACCACTGCGCCAACGCCGGCGCAGACCTACTTCGTCGAGTTGCTGTTGCGGCAAAGCGGCACCGTCGTCGACCGCAACGTGTACTGGCTCTCTACTCAGCAAGACGTCACGAACTGGTCGCAGACGCTCGGGCAGCCCCAGGCCACCCTGTCGCAATACGCGAGTCTCCAGGCGCTGAAGACGCTTCCGCAGGCGAGCGTGGCCGTGACCGCCACCACCACTCGACAGGCCGGCCCGAATGGTGCCGATCTGGCGACCACCGTGACGATCACGAATACTTCGGCCGCGCCGACGGTCGGTTTCTTCCTGCGCGCGGACGTGCGCAGGGGTACCGCGGCGGGAACGGAGCTCACCGGCGACAACGAGTTGCAGTCCTCGCTCTGGAACGACAACGACATCACGTTGTGGCCAGGCGAGTCCGAGACACTAACGGCTAGCTACAGCGCCACGGATCTACAGGGTGCCACTCCGGTCATCAGCGTCTCTGGATGGAACATGCCGAAGATCGATATCGCGGCCCCGGCGCCGTGACGTACCTCGTCAGTCCGCACGCAGCAGAGATATCTTCTGCCATATCTCGCGCGACAAGCCGACCGTCAACGTCTCGACTTCGCTGACGGTGTCGAGCACAACTGAGTCGGTCGATTCCTCCGCGCAGAGGGCGGCGGTCTTGGCCACCAGGGACAGGATCTCGCTGCAATAGTCGAGATAGTTCTCCAGCTCCGCAGCGTCCATCGTGAACGTGATCGTGGCATCCGTGCCCCGGAAGCGTTCCTGCAGCCGCTCCGGATCTTTGGTGAGCTGATGCATGTCGACGACATGCGCCAGCGACCGCAGCCGATGCAGCAACGTCAGCAAGCGGCGGCGGGTGAGCCGGTTCGGCAACGACATCAGGAAGTACACCGCGATTGACGCGTACACCAGGTCAGCGATGCCGCTCTCAAGGACCGACAGCCACTGGAAGCCGCGTACCTCGCCGCTTTCAGGCAGCGCGTCGTGAATCGCCAGGACGATGGCAGCGAGAGCGACGGCGACGATGGCGAATCCTGCTATGCGGCACGCCAAGTCGATTGCCCGGTTGCGCCGCCGGTCGGCTGTGGACTGCGCCGTGACCTCACCAACCAAGCCGCTGAGCTCGGCGGCGACGCGGCCCAGATTGCGATCGGGGAATCGACGAGTGATGCGCATGACGAGCCGATCCACCGTCGCCTGGACTGCGGTCGGATCGAGGCGCTGGAAACTGCTCGCAGCCACCGCCATCCGGCGACGATAATGCCGGCGGGCGCAGAATCGGCGTCAGCTAGCCGATGACACGTCGATCAAGCTCGGAGAATCAGTTCGGCGAGCAGCGCGGGGTCGAGGTTGCCGCCGGACACGACGGCGACGGTGCGTCCGGGGGGAAGCTGGTCGGCGTGGAACCGGTAGGCGGCGACGGTGGTGGCTCCGGACGGTTCGGCTACCAGGTTGGCGTCACGGGCAAGTATGCCGACTGCGGAGCGGATCTCGTCTTCGGTGACGGTGACGATGCCGTCCAGGTTGGCCAGCAGATGTGCCAGCGTCAGCTCGGACAGTGGGGTGCGCATCCCGTCTGCGATGGTGGCGTACCGCTGTTCCTCGGTGTAGGGCACGAGCCGTCCGGCGGCAAGTGAGTCGCGCGCATCGGGTGCCAGGTCGGGCTCGACCCCGTACACGACGGCCTGCGGCCTGATGGCCTTGACGGCGACGCTGACGCCGGAGGCCATGCCACCGCCGCCCACCGGAACCAGCACCACGTCCACAGTGGACAGATCGGCCAGAATCTCCAGCCCGACGCTGCCCTGCCCGGCGATCACATCGGGGTGGTCGTAGGGCGGAATCAGTGTCAGGCCCCGCTCGCCGGCCAGTTTGTCGGCAGCCTCCCGTCGCTCGCCTCCCTCGACCAGAACCACCTCGGCGCCGAGATGGCGCACCGCGTCGACCTTGATGGCCGGCGCCACCCGCGGGATCACCACGAGGGCCGGGATGCCGAAACGGGCCGCCGCATAGGCAACCGCCCTGCCGTGGTTGCCGCTGGAGTGTGTGATCACCCCGCGAGCGCGGACCTCGTCGGGCAGCGACGCGATCGCGTTGTGCGCGCCGCGTATCTTGAACGCGCCCACCGGTTGCAGGCTCTCCGGCTTCAACCACAGCGGTCGGCCCGCATCAGCCCAGGCCTGCGGCAGCAGCGGGGTCCGCACCACCACGCCCGCCAGGTTGGTCGCCGCCTGCCTGATCTGTTCGATGCTCACCAGGTCCACGACGTCAATCCTGGCGCACCCGGCTGATGGCGGGCCCGGTGGCTAGTCCGGGCCCGCCACGCGTGCTCGCTACCTCGCCGCGATGGTGAAGCTGGTCGCGCTGCTCGTGCTGGTGTTGTAGAAGGTGTCGCCGGCGTACACCGCCGTGACGGTGTGTGTGCCCGGGCCGATGCTCGACGTGTTGGGCAGCGTCACGCGGGCCGTGCCGGCGTGAATGGGTGCGGTGCCGAGCAAGTGGGCGCTGTCGATCACACCATCGAGGTAGAAGTTGACGGTTCCGGTGGGGTCGGCGGGCTCGGTCGTGTCGTTCACCACTGAGGCGGTGAACGTTATTGCGCGGCCTTGCGGCGTCGCCGTGGCAGTCGTCGTGGTGTGCCGGAAGGCCAACGTAGCGATGAAGTCGTGGAGGAGCGGCCGCCACGTGTACCACTCGTGGCCGCCGATGATGAAGTCGGTCGACACGCCGATGCCGTTGCTGGCCATCAACTGCAGGTACGTGCTGGTGTTCGGAATCGTGATGGAGTCGAACAGCCCGCCGCCACTCTGGATGGCCAGCCGGGTCTTCAGGTCCGGGTTCTGCCATAGCGGGCTGGTGGATGCAGGGGCACCGCCCAGACCGATGCTCCACACGCCGTAGTAGCCGAAGCTGGTGGTGGCGTTGAACAGGATGTTGTTGGCTCGGCTGCCGCCGGCCGACAGTCCCGCGAATGCCCGGTCATTGGCGTTGTGCGAGACGTTGTAGTTCGCCTCGACGTACGGGATGACGTTGTTCAGCACGTCGGCGCGGTAGCCGTCGTTCCCGCCCGGTATCCCGTTGAAGTTGGTCATTACCACGAGCATCGGCTGGACCTGCCCGCTGACGATCAGATTGTCGATGATGCGGTTTGCCGCGCCCTGTGTGGTCCAGTCGATCTCGTTGCCGCCACCGCCGTGGCTCAGATAGAGCGTCGGGTAGGGCGTGCGCCGCTTCGGGTTATAACCAGGCGGGGTGTAGACCGCCAGCGGGTGCGAGCCGACCGGGTTGGTCGACTGCGGGTCCGGGTAGGAAACGTCGGCGAGTGTGCCGTGCACCGGGTTGGGTGCCTGCCAGGACAAGTCCGCGGTGCCGAACGCCGGATCCGACGGTACGTAAACCTGGCTGGTCGGCTCCACCGAACCGCTGGTGTTCCACGGCGGATTGCCCGGATCGGAAATCTCACCGGACGTCGGGCAGTCGACCGTGGAGTTCATCGTGTCGTCCGTGCAGTTCCGCAAGAACCCGTACGTCCACGTTCCCGGCGGTAACGGCGTGGTCAACGACCACACCAGCGTGTTCGGATCCTGCGTCATCGGCATCACCGGCCAGTTCGGCGCCGCGCCACTGTTCGGGTTCGCGATCGGGAAATCGCCCGGCTGGTACTGGCTCGGCAAGCGGCCGGCCGAGGTGGTCGTCGTCGTGTGCCCCACGTCCGACAGGTACCACTCGCCACGGATCTTGACGTTCGTGGTCGCGGGGTTTCCGTCGTAGAAGCGGAACGTGACTTCGTAGCCGGTCGGACCTGTTCCGGTGTGGACGACCTCGGGCGAGATCACCGTGCTGGCTGCAGACGCCGAGGGCGATGCGACCGCAAACAATGCGGCGGCAACCAGGGCGAGCACCCCACCAAGGCTTGCCATACGTCGCATCAGACCTGATCGAGCATTCATTGCACTCCCCAGTTCTTTAGTAGTCCGACGAGGGATTGCTTGGGGTCAAAGGGACCCTGGATGTTCGTCACGGCGTACCAGTACAGCTTTTCGGCGACATCGGTCGATTCTGGGACGGACGATTGTTGCCCATAGTTGTAGAAGAAGTAGATCAGGGGTGCGCAGCCCGCGATCTTCGTTGACTCGAGCGCGGCCGGATCGGTTTCGGCGCCGCCTTGGCGACACGTTTCCAAGACTTTGTCGCGGGTAATGGCGTTGTACTGGACGTCGCGCACGGTAAAGGACTCGATCGCCGGATGGTTGCGGTACAGGTCGCCGATCGCCTGCTGCACCTCGGCGAACGTCGGGCTCTGACTGGGGCTTTGCAGCAGGGACGAATTCGGGTCGCGCGGCATATGCGGCGAGCCAGACGAACTCGTATGGTTAGCGCTGCATGCGGTGGCCACCGTGGCGAGGACTGCCGTCAAGATAAGTTCGCGTACCGGTAGACGCCCGGAGCGACCCGGGCGCCTACCGACATCCGGTATGAGGCGCGGCACGGCTAGAGATCGGCGCACTGTCCAGAACGATGGCCGGCGACGTTGTTGTCATTGCCACCGAGGCCGCCGTTTCCCTGACATGTCAGATTGCCTTGCACGCTGGTGTGCGAGATCGCATTTCCGGTGTCGCTGTTGTTGTTGAACGAGACGTTCCTAGTGATCGTGTTTGCACCGCAGGTGCCGAGTTGCCATGGCGCGCCTGCGCTGTTTTGGATTTGCAGGTTGCCGTTGACGGTCGTGTTGCAGATCGTGTTCGCGCCCGAAGCCATCGGATCGAGCGCGGACGTGCTGCTGGCCGCGACGTTCCCGTTGACGGTGACGCCGCTGAGGCGGACCCCGCTGGCTTGCTGGACGTTGACGTTGCCATTGACCTTCACACTGACCAGGTCGCACCAGGCACCCTTGGGGACGGTGAGGTTTCCATTGATCGTCGTGGCGTTGAATTGCTCGTTGGTGCAGGTGATGTTGTTCGTGGCCGGCTTGAGCGTCGCCTGAAGAGGCAGTCGGCCGAGCGAGTCGGCGTCGCCGACAAGGACGGTGCGTCCGCCGGCGTCGAGCACCCAGTTCTGCGTCGCGTCGGACCAGTACGAGAGCTGCCGCGGCGGTATGTGCATGGTGACCTGCTTCGACTGGCCGGCGTCGAGTTGGACCCGTCCGAACTGTGCCAACGAGCGGACCGCGAACTGCACGCCGGACGGCGCGTCGCTGGGTGCTCCGACGTACACCTGCACCGCATCAGCGCCGGCGGTCGACCCGGTGTTCGTGACGGTAACGGTGACATCGGCGCCGCCGTCGGCGGTCTGCGCCACGTTCAGTCCGGAGTAGGCGAACGTCGTGTAGGACAGGCCGTACCCGAACGGGAACTGCGCCGTGATGCCGAGCTTGTCGAAGTACCGGTAGCCCGTGTAGATGCCCTCGGACTCCGTTGTGCCGTCGGCGGCGGGGCAGGGCAGTGAGCCCGGGTCGCCGGTGCCGGAGCAGCCGGCGCTGCCGTTGAGCCGCTCGAGGTGCTGGCCGGCAGTGCTGCCGGGGTAGAGGGCGCCGGCAGGTTCGTTGTAGCCCCAGATGGTGTCGGTCCGATTAGCAGGCCAGGTCATCGCGGTGTGCCCGGACGGGTTGGCCTGGCCGAGCAGGACCCGCGCGGTTGAGGTGCCGCCCTCCTGGCCGGCGAACCACATGTCCAGCAGCGACTTGACGTTGCCGATCCACGACGTGTCGACGGGGTTGTCGTTGTTGAGCACCACGATGGTGTTCGGATTCGCCGCAGCTACCGCGTTGATGAGGTTGACGTTCGCCGCCGACATGGCGTTCACGGCGGAGATGGTGTGGCCCGAGTAGGGGGTACCCGCCGGTGAGCTAGCGGTGGTGCTCACCCCACTGCCGGTGTTGACGAAGACGACAGCCTTGGACTTGCCGGCCGCGGCGGCCGCCGCGTCTGCGATGTCCCCGTTAGCCCGCGAGAACGCGAAGCGGAAGCTG
Source organism: Jatrophihabitantaceae bacterium (assembly GCA_051984825.1). Lineage (GTDB taxonomy): Bacteria > Actinomycetota > Actinomycetes > Mycobacteriales > Jatrophihabitantaceae > DASXRA01. The sequence continues at coordinate 3,833 of JBPYES010000229.1, read as the reverse complement.
GCCGGTCCGCTCGTGTCGTTGTTGAAGGTGAGCGTGACCGAGTGGTAGCTGCCACCGGTGAGCGCGCCAGCCGAGTACTGCCGGTTCGTCAGCCCGCTTTCGGTGTAGCCGGCGTTGGTCGGGGTGCCGGGCGTCGTGGCCCCGTAGATGTTCGCGGCGTTCGTCAACGTCCGCGGCACACCGTCGAAGCTGAACGTCACGTTGGCGTTCGCCACCGCGGCGGACTGCTGGATGTCGAACGTGTATGTGTCGTCGGTCGGGACGTAGACGTACCCGGTCCAGGTGTAGCCGCCGGGAGCTAGTTGGCCGTGACTCGAGGCAGTGGTGAAGTCGATCGTCGAATCGGTCGTCGGCGAACCCGGACCGGTGGTGCGGTCCAGGAATCCGGTCGGAGTGCCGCTGGTCGAATCCGAGAGCGGGTTGGTCGGCGCGGCCGCGGTGGGTCCGACCGGCTGCCCCGTCGGGTCGTTAGCCGGGACGAAGGTGAATGCTCCGGGGTCGCCGCTGAGGGCTTGGAGTTGCTGGAGCGGATTGACCGCGTTGCGATCGATGAAGCCGGTCGAGGCTTCGTTGGTCGGGTCAGCCACGGTGTGGTTCGCGCTGGATCCGGCGACGAGGATGCCTCCGGCGAGGTCGGCGCTGGTCAGCGGCAGGGCGTGGTCGTCGTTCTTGAGCAGGGTGGCTCCCTCCTCGGAGTACTTCTCGACGATCGCGGCGTCGCCGTACTTGGTGCCCAGCTGCCCATCGCCGCCGAGCGGCAGCGGTGCCGTCCCAGATCGGTCGGCGCCGACACCGCCCGGGTTGGTGCAGGACGCGGACGGCACGGGGTCACATCCGAGAATTCCGAAGCGCTGCTCCTCGTAGAGGATGCGAGCCAGGGACTGGTTGAACACCGACAGCGGAAGCGCACCGTTGGCGACGGCGGCGTTCAGCGTGCAGCCACCGGCGCCAGTCGTGCTGGTCGGTGCTGCGCAGCCCGTTCCAGATGAGCTCTGGTAGTGGTTCGGGATACCGCCGACGTGACTGACCGGGTCGTCGGTGGCGTTGCACGGCGCGGCGTCGCCCGGGGTGTGGTTCACTGCGGCGGTCGTGTACGCGCAGGTGCTGCCGGTCGGGTCGTTGTTCCCGTTGCCACCGGAGAAGAAGCCATTCTGCGTCGGCATCTCCTGGTCCTCACCCTGCAGGATGCCCGAAGTGCTGTGCGTCGCCGGGTAGTCGGAGCCGACCAGCGCCTGGGTACCCCACGTGTCGCGCAGGACGTGCGTCAGGCTCAGTGGCTGCTCGCAGGAGAAGTGCGATTCGTTAAGCGGCCACGTCTGGGGATTCTCACCCGGCTGCGCATACGGGCTCAGCGGCGAGGTCGTGCTCAATGCCGAGACCGACTGGGCAAGCGCCGGGTTCGTTGAGGTGTCACGCCATTGCTGGTAGGAGCACATGGTTGCCGCGGCCTGCGCGCCGGTGAAGCCGCCTTCGTACGGCGTCAGGTACAGCTCGTGCAGTCCCTGATCGGTGATGTCGGTGTTGGCGTTCTGGTTCTGCCCGTTGTAGACGACGAAGTGCTTCATCTCCGACATCGCGCCGGAGCCCTGCATCCCGTTGATCTGTGCGGCGACCATCTGGTTGCTCAGGTATGGGTCCTCGCCGGTGGTGGTCAGGTTGCGGCCCCAGTTGGGCAGACGGTCGAGGTCGGTCTGTGGGCCGAACATGCCGGTCACCATGAACGCCCGGCTCTCCGAGCCCTCAGTCTGGCCCCAGGCGTTGGCCAGGTCCCGGTCGAACGACGCGCCCAGGCCCATCAGGGTCATCGGCCCGGTCGAGCCGCGCGCATTGGGGCCGGATGTGTTCAGTACGCCCTGCGCGTCCGTCCAGCAAATGTACGAGATGCTCGGCGTCGTGAGGCTGACGTAGGCGGCCCGGCCGTTCGCGTGCGCCTTCGTGAGCGGCGCAGCCAGCGTCAGCCCGGTGCCGGTCGCGCCGGCGGTGCCGACGGCGGCGATGGTGACGTGCTCGGCGTCGGAGGTCGCGTCGATCCAGATCGTCTGTCCGACGCTGAACGGAGCAACGCTGGTCACCTTGATAGTGGTGTCGCCTGCGGCGGCGGCTGCTGCCAGCGTCGTGCCCGCGACGTTGCCTGACGCGTCCAGTCCGAAGGGACGCCCGACCGGTCCGACGTTGTGACAGTCGGGGCTCGCCCCGTCGTGCAGCACCGTGTCGGCATTCTGGATCTGCGCCAGGCTCGGCGACGCAGTCGGTTCCAGCTGCGCGATCAGGCTCAACACGGCCGGCGTGTACGGCGCGGCCGCGTCCATAGACGGCGAGCTCTTGGTCCCGGGAAGCGACACCGGCAACGTGTACGGCACGTTTGCGCTCGCCGGCGTTGGATCAGCCTGGCTGGACGTCGCCGTCCCGCCGACAACCGCGGTAGCGACCAGGGCTAACACGCCGATCACGGCAAACACCCGGCGGCGCAAGCTTCGGCGCCGTCGGCTGGACGGCACATACCCGGACTGGATCTTGGACAGCGCAGAACCACTCACGACGGCCTTCTTCCCCTGCAAGCCGACAATGCCCAAGCGGACGCACGTCACCGGGCGCCGCCGCGATCAGCCAACGACCCTCACATCCAGACTGGCCCCAGTCGGGTCGCTGACCAGTGGTAACAGGCTCGAAACTTAGAGCGCATCGTTAGTACAGTCAATACGCTTAATGCCAACTCGCCGGATGATGCTTTGGCATTTGCCTGGATTAATCCGAACGCCGTGATGGCAAAGATCTTGCGTTGGCCGCTGCGCGCCCGGCTCGCCGCTGCTGGGCCTCGTCCAGGGCGGCAGCCTGCTGGACGGTGCCGTCAGCGCGCGGTCGCCGCGGGCCACCAAGAATTCGACCGGCAGCTGGACAAATTATCGCCGCCCGTGCGCTGTCGGCACGCGGGCCGGAGTGGGCCGATCGGTGACGGAGCGTGGTCGCGACACCGAGGCGGAAAGCATCGATGACAAGGACATAGGGCGGTGCCCGATACCAAGTTTGCTGAACGCGTGAAATTGCCGGCGACGGTCAATCAGGGGCATGATTCATCGAGCTTCACGGCGCCGAACGTAATCCGAGTCGTCGCGCTGACCCGTTGTCCCGCAGGAACATTCTGGCTGCATACTTTCCAGTTACGGTCCAGTACTTGGTGTCGGCCCTGACCGGTGGCGTCGGTCGATAACGTGATGAACAAAGGGTTGCCAGAGACGCGCTGAATTTCATCCTAAGCGTCCTGCAACACCTTGCCGATCATATTGGGCATCGTGAACGTGGCAGGTGAGGTCGTCGTCACGCCGGTTGGGGTGGAGGTAGCGGTCCGGGATGACGGCTTCGATGAGCTTGTACAGCCGGAGATGAGCACGATGACGGCTGCTGCTCCGCCAACGACCGGGGCTACTCTCCGGACCAAAGGCCGACCTCCGCGTCCCCGTTTCGGCGCACCAATAACCCCTTGTGAATTCAACGCTGCCACGGTTGATCGATGGGTGCAAGGCCAGATCAAATATCGATGCGTGCCCAGCCTATTTTCCAGGATGAGAGCGCTGCATAAGGCGACTAAAGAGGATTCGGTGGTGTTCTTTGTTCGTCGGTCAGCCGGGCGAGAGTTGCGGCAGTGTGACGTTAGCGCGCCACGTAGAGCTTGCCCATGATCTCGATGATCTCGTCGGTGAATGCCTTTGCCTTGGCCTTCGACGGCTGGACGGCGACCTCGCGGCCCGCCTCGCTGGCGACGGTGGTCAGTACGAGGACCAGGGCGTCACTGAGCGGATTCGAATGCTCGTCGAGCAGGGCCATGTTGGTGCTGA
>JBPYES010000228.1:0-9320 GCA_051984825.1 Jatrophihabitantaceae bacterium | reverse complement strand
GCGTACGCCGGGGCGGGTCCTTCCGGGTCGAGGTGCAGCCGCACGAGGGACGCGGCCGGGACCCGGGCGACCGTGTCGAACTCCGGGCGCAATGCCCGCAGTGCCGCGATGACGTCGGTGGCTTCCTCGTCGCTGCCGAGGAATGCGCCGTCGATGACGACCAGTTCCCGCCCGTGCAACTCGGACGGGATGTGGGGGAGGGGCGGCGCCTTGACCACGCGGAAGGAGGTGGTCGCCGCGTCCGGGGCGTCCGCGGCCCAGGCGGCCCAAGCGGGCAGCACCTTTTCGATGAGCGACCAGTCCCATGCGAGGTAACCCGCGACCACGGTTTCCAGTTCGAACAGGTCGAACTCGAGCGCGGTCACGACGCCCAGTGGCATCCCTCCGCCGCGTAGTCCCCAGAACAGCTCGGGTTCGCTATCGGCACTGGCGTGCACCACGCTGCCGTCCGCCAGCACTACCTCAACGCCCGTGATGGCCTGGCATTGCAGGCCGAGCCGGCGCGCGTACCACCCGATGCCCCCGCCGATCGAGTACCCGACAACGCCGACGTCCGGGGAGGACGGGTGCAGTCCGACCAAGCCGTGACGTCCCGCGGCGCCGGCGAGGTCACCCCACAGCACGCCCGCCCCGACCCGCGCGGAGCGGCGGTCGGCGTCGATCGACATATCGCGCAGGCCGGCCGTGCGCAGCAGCACCGCATCGCCAAGGTGACCGTCGAGCGGAGCCGCGCCGTGCCCGGTGCCCTGCGGCACCACGCGCAGCCCCACCTGGCGCGCGGCGCGGACCAAGTCGGCGACTTCGGCGGTGTCCGCCGGGTAGGCGACCGCCGCGGGATGGTGCTGGATCTGCAGGTTCCACGGCGAGCGTGCCATGTCGTACCCGGGATCACCCGGCAGGTGGACGGCGCCGCCACACAGTTTGCGCAGCGAAGCCAGTCCGGCGTCGGGCGCTGCGAGCGAGGGTCTCACGGGGCACGTCCCGTCATTGTCGTGAACCTGCAGGGTGCACCAGCCACCTTGCGAAGAACTTGAGGCGCCGTCATCGGGCCACCGCCGTGGGCTCGGCGAGCGCTGCGTGGACCGTCTGCGGCGTCAGGAACAACGCCTGAGCTATCTCTTCGACGCCCATCCCTCGCGCGGCGAGAGCCTTGGCCCGCTGCCGCGTCGCCGTGACTGCGGCTCGCCGGACTGCGACGTCAGGTGGCGACTGGCCGAGGCGGCGAAGCGCTGCGCACGCCTGCCGGACGGCGCCCTGCGCGCCGCACGCAGCGGCGCCGTCCACAGCCTCGCGCAGGAGGCCCACGGCATCCTTGGCCGCCACGTCGGGATGCCGGCCCAGGGCCAGCCTGGCCCGGCTCAGCGCCAGCGCGGCGCCGCTCGTCCCGAGGAGGGACACGGCCTCCCGCAGCGGCTCCAGGCGTCCGCTAATGACGCCGAGCTTCGTCAGACCGACCCCGAGCGAGCTGGGCGCACCCCACCGGCGCAGCACATCGACCTCGTCCTCGAGCAACGGGATCGCCTCATCGGTGCGGCCCAGGCCGTGCAGCGCGGCCGCCCGAAGGCGGCGCCACGGACTCCATGCCGGGTTCGCGATGCCCACCGGGTCGTCGATCTGGTCCATGGCGGCGAGTGCCTCGGCGAAGCGGCCTTCCGCCAGCAGCACGCCGGCCGCGACCTGGCGGAGCAGCCGTCCGCCGTCGCCGTAGCTCGCCTCGGCGGGGGCGGCGTCGAGCAGCATACGGGCGTTCGCGACCGCACCACGGTCGAGTTCGATAGCGACCAGCGCTCCGTACGAGTACGCGAGCCCGATGCCGGAACCACCCCACATGCGGTCCTGCTCTTGCGCTTCGCCGATCAACGCGGCCGCCTCAGCAAGCTCACCCCGGCGCCAGCGCCATACGCCTTCCCACTGATTCACCGACAGGACGGCGAACAGCGAGCCCCGGGCGTGGGCCATCGTCCGGGACCGAAGCCAGAACTCGCCCAGCTCGTCGTCGGCGTACATGCGACTCGCGCCGGCGATGCACCACAACAGGCCGGTGTCTGCCTGCCACAGCCGATCGTCCTGGACGGCTTCGCGAGCCAGCCGAACGGCTCGCGCCCGGTCCCGGCCGTCGAGCACCGCCTCCCACGAGAGGGTGGCTCGCAGCATCTGCGCGCCGACGCCCGCACCGCCCGGAGCTGCGACGTCCGGGTCGCGCCATAGTGCCGGGTCGACCGATTGCATGATGCCGGCGATGCGCAGCAGCGCGACCAGTCCGTCGCGGGCGTCGTCTGATCCCGGTGGAAGGCGCTGCGCCGCATCGCGCGCGAACGCTACAGCCGCGCCCCGCTCAGACGCGAAGACCTGCGCATGCGCGATCGCCATCGCCACTCGTACCTGCAGCTCGGGGTGGTCGATCAGTGGGTACGCCTCTGCGAGATGCGTGGTGCAGGCGCGCCCGTCGATGAGCGCTTCCTGCATGCCGAGTTCGAGCAGCACACCCGATCGCTTCGTGCTGTCGGGTGGCTCGTCCAGGGCGCGGCGCAGGTACGTCACCGCACTATCCGTCGCGGCTCGGTCGGATGCCTTGCTGGCCGCCGAACGCAGGACGTCGACCGTCGCCGGATCGCCGCGACACGGCGCAAGCAGGAGATGTGCGGCGACCCGCTCGACGCTTGCTCCGCGCGCGCTGAGCACGCCGGCCGCTCGCTCATGCTCCAGGCCGCGTTCGGCGCCGGCGAGGTCGCGATATACCGCGTCGGCAACGACCGGATGGACGAAGCCGATCGGATCGTCGTCGCGCAGCATCCCGGCGCGCGTGAGTGTTGCGATCGCGCGCGCGGTTTCGGGCTCGGTCAGGCCGGCCAGTGCCGCGACGTGTGGCAGTTGTGCCGCGTCGCCGAGAATTGCGACGCACCGGGCGACGCACTGGCAGTCGGCCGCCATGCGGCGCAGCCGCATGAGCACCTGGCTCGACACGGCACGCGAACCGACCGCGAGCACCGCCTGCGCATGCGCAGCGTCCGGCTTCACATCTTCGGCGACGAGCGCCTGCAACAGCTGCCGCAGCAGTAGCGGGTTGCCGGCCGTCGTGCGGTGACAGGCCGCCACGAAGAGCGGAGCGGCGCTGCGCCCGAACGCGCCACGTACCAGCTCGCTGGTGGCCTCCTCGGACAGCGGCTGGGGACGGAGCATGACGGCGTGTGCCTCGTCGGCCAAGTCGGCGAGGAGCTCCGCGTGGTCGTACGCCTCAGCGCTCCGTACCGTGGTAGCGACGATCACCGGCAGTCCGTCCAGGCGGCGGGCGAGGTAGGCGAGGTAGCGCAGCGACGGACCGTCCGACCACTGCAGGTTGTCGACGCTGAGCAGCAGGGGCGATTCGGCCGCGAGGTGGGCTGTGAGCGAATAGAGCGCGTGCAGCACGGCGAGGGAGCCGTCGCCGTGTTCGGATGCCAGGTCGAACACCGCGCGCGCCGGAGCGGCCGAGCCCTCCAGAAGCTCTTCGGTGATTGCGGGCTCGAGCAGTTGGCGTACGACGCCGTAGCCGAACGACTGCTCGAGCTGGCTGCCCCGCGCCGCGAGCACGCGTACGCCATCTGCGCGTGCCCGGCCGCGGAGTTCGTCCAGCAGGCGGGTCTTGCCGATGCCGGCCGGTCCCTCGAGGAGCAGCTGCGTCGGCCGGCCGAGCGCAAGTTCTGATAGTGCCTGCTGGATTTGCGCGAGCTCACGGCCGCGGTCGACCAGATCGGGCGGGACACCGTTGCTGATGATGTGTTGGTCGGCGCCCGTCACCGCCGGCGCGCGAGGGACGAGAGCGGGGGACTGCGCCAAGACGTCCGCCTCGAGCGCGCGCAGCGCGGGTCCCGGGTTGATGCCGAGCTCATCGGCGAACGTCTGACGCGCCCGCCGCAACGCGCCGAGCGCATCCGCCTGCCGGTGCGCGCGGTATAGGGCGAGCGCCAGCAGCCGCCATCGCTCCTCCCGCAGCGGCTGCTCCGCCACCAGGGCTTCGAGCTCGGCGACCAGGACTGCAGCCTCACCGCGCTCCAGCCGCGCTGCGGCCAGGCGCTCACGCGCGACGGAGCGCAGCTCCTCGAGGCGCGTGATCTCCGGCTGGGCCCACGGCTGTTCCGCGTATTCGGCCAGCGCGGGGCCCCGCCACAGGTCCAGTGCCTCGGTGAGGCGGCCCACGGCATCGGACTGACCGTCCGGCGACAGTAGCTGCTCGAAGCGCCACGCATCCACGGCGTCGGCCGGCAGACGCACCGCGTACCCCCGCCCCTGCCGCACGATCACGCCCGCTCGCGAATGAGCGGCGGCACCCGGTTCGAGGCGCCGCCGCAGATGCGAAACGTATGACTGCATGGTGGGAAACGCTTTGGTTGGCGGCTCGTCCTCCCATAGCGAGTCGATGATGCGTTCGGCGCTCACCGTCTGACCACGGGACAGCACCAAGAGCGCGAGAACGGCGCGCTGACGTGGCCCGCCGAGGTCGAGCGCGGCGCCGTCGTACGCCGCTCCGAACTCCCCCAGCAGGCTGATCCGAAGACCGCCCCCGTGCGCCAAGCCCACTCCTTGTCCTGGCAGGGTACGAGACGAAGTCGGCGGGCACACCTACTCGCTGGTATGAGCTCTGAGGAGATCTCCGGCCTATCGGGACAGCCCAGTGCAGAAAGACCTGCCTCGGACTTGATCAACTCGGAGGTTCATAACGACATCGGCCAACATCGTGCGTCTAAGCAAAAGGAAATTATTCCGGACGCCGAATCCCATTTCGCCTGCAGACCGCTTGTCGGGCGTCGCCCCGCGAGGCTAAAGTCCGGTCATCCGCCGCGGAATGCCCGCGGCAATGCTGGCGAGGGGGCTCCAGTGCCCAAGCTCGACTATCCGAAAATACTCACCAACAAGGACTGGCAGAGCAAGAAGGCGCTGCTGGACAAGACCGGCAAGAACAAGAAGACCGGCGTAGGCTTTCAACTCGATCTGCTACAGAAGGTCTACCTCGCCAGTGACTATCCGAAGCCCTCGGAGAGCCTGAAGCTCATCGACGCGACCTTCGACCCGGTTCGCTTCAAAGGCGAGCTTTCCAAGATGCGCCAGCACTTTAACGACGAACGCAAGAAGATGCTGCCGCAGATCCAAGCGACGGATCAGAAGATCGACGACACCATCAAGCTGCTAGGCGCCGCGTCGAGTTCCGGCAAGCATCTGGCCAAGATGAAGCAAGGGCTCAAGGCTTTCCAAGGCCATGATATGGCCGAGCATGTCCATCAGGTGGAGCGCGCGAGCGTTGCCGCGTACTTGACGAAGTTGAAAACGTCTATGGCGTACGGCTTTGTTGAGGGCAAGGGTCAGCCCGGCCGAAAAAATGTCGCACCGTACGAGAAATACCTCAACGACATTAAATCTTTCAAAGACATCGACCATTACTTCGGACCGGGCGAGCTTAGCGCCAACCCGCCGGGACGAGCCCTGTCAACGCTCTGCCAGAACTGGGACCAAATAATGGTTGCGGATTTCCCGGTGTACGCGAAGCAGTTCTTCGTGCCGATCGCGCTGGAGACCGTTTTACGTGGGTCGAAGTGGCTGTATGAGCTGGCAACGCCCGGAACCTCAGGCTCATTGGTCGCGGTGGAAAAGTTGAAGGCCGAGCAGAGCGGCGGCGCCACCGAAGCCAGCCTCGTCATCAAATTCAAGAAAGAGGCCCTGAAGGACTGGGCTGGAGCTCAGAGGTTCCTCGATGCGTACTTCCGACTGATCGACAAGATGCCGAAGGACCTCGCCACTCTCTGACCGGTCTTCGGGCAGCGGATCAGGTGGTATTGCAGACTGCTGTTGTGGCCGATGCAGACGACGTACGGAGGATTGCGCTGGCGTTGCCGTCGGTGGAGGAGATCCCGTCCGACGGCTTTGACTTCCGCGTCGGCAACAAGGGCTTCGTCTGGTCGTATCCGGAGCGAATCCCAGGTCAGCAGCGGCACATTCGCATCGACATCGCCGTGCTGTTCGTCGGAGACGAGGCCGAACGACAGGCGCTGCTGCTCGGCGAGCCCGAGCTGTTCTTCACGGCGCGCGGTTACGAGGATTGGCCGCTTGTCCTGCTGCGGCTGGATGCGGTCGGCGTCGCGCGACTCGAAGAGCTCATCACCGACGCCTGGCACATGCGTGCGCCGGCCGACATCCGGGCCCAGCTGCACTAACTGTCGGCACGCCCGTGTGAGACACGAGGCTGCCCACCACCTGGCAGTGTTTTGTACGCGTTTCCACCCTCGTAGAGTGGTTTGGGTCGGTGAGTGAGGCCAATCGCGATTACTTGACGATCTGTCGCGTGTTGAGCGCGGTCCGTGAGCCGTGCGTGTGTACATTCCGCCGGTGACTTTTCAGACTCCGCCAGCGACAGCGGAAACCGTCATGGTTCGCGCGCTGTCGCGATCGTGGCCGCGACCGCAGTTGTTGCCGCGCTCTGGATGGTCTTCGCGCCGGGCGCATTCGGACAGACGCTACGGGCCTCGCCCTCAGATCCTCGTGCGAGGTTCGTGGCAGGCAACGTGAGCAAGTGCGCAGACGCCGGGTTCCCGAACACGATCCAGTTCGGCTCACCCAACAACTCGAGTGTCACCGGGCCTTTGCTAACGGGCACGGTGCGGGCCAACGCTGGGCCGGTCCAGACCGGTAGGGGCCAGGAACTGAACATCACGATCCACACGGCCGGCACGGTCGTCATAGAGGCCGTCATCGTCAAGGGTTCCGACGGGTACAACGTGTACTCCAACCCAGCTGACCTGCCGCCGCAGCTCGGACCGCCTCAGCACTACATCTCGCCCATCAACAACGGGGGGAACGTCCCGAACATCAGCCACTGGTTCGTCTGCTATCACCTGGCCACGCCGCCAGAGGCAGGCTCAATCAGCCTGGCGAAGACGGTCGTGGCGCCGAACGGTGTCCCCGTGGAGGACCTGCCGACGTCGTTCCACGCCGAGGTGACATGCAACGGCCGATCCCAGGAGGTCTCATTCTCCGCAGGTGGGGGTTCCGGCGAGCCCTTGCCAGCCCTGAGCGACCTTCCCGTGGGAACGAGCTGCACGGTGACCGAGCAGGACACCACCGCGTTCCCGGAAGGCAGCCACGTCTCGTATTCGCCGGACCGGACGGTCACCATCAGCGGTACTGAGGGCGTCACCGTCACCATCATCAACGACTTCTCCGGCGTCGCGGTGCGGCCGGGCACGGTCGAGCTGCGCAAGGTGGTCGACAATCCGTCCGAGCTGCCCACTCCGGCGCAGTTCAGTGCGACCGTCGCCTGCAACGACGGGCCGGACGGCGCGGTCGGCACCAACGAAACGGTGACGTTCCCGTCCACCGGCGGCGCAGGCACGCCCTCCACCGTGCATCCAAGGGTCGGGGCGGTGTGCATCGCCCGCGAGAACCCGATATCCGAACCCCCCGGCTGGACAGCGACCTACTCGGTAGATGGCGGCCCGGCGAACTCCGAGCCACCGGAATTCACGGTCGAGTCGACGACCACCATCACCATCACCATCACGGACACCGCGCCGCCGCCGCCCCCTCCGGGCTCGCTGACCGTCTTCAAGACGGTGATCCCGCCGAACCCGCCTGGTGTCCCGGTGACGCCCCTGCCGACCAGCTTCACTGCGCTGGTGAACTGCCCGACCGATCCGACCCACCACAACGTGACAGTGACGTTCCCCGCGTCAGGTGGCCAGGGCACCCCGCAGCTGACCGAGATACCCGTCGGAACCAGATGCACGGTGATGGAGCAGAACGCACCGGCCAACGCCGTAGTGACGTACTTCCCGGCAGATGCCAATACGACCGGCGTCGTCATCGGGGAAGGTCCCGGAATCGACGTTGCGATCCACAATGACTTCAGCAACGCGCCGCTGCGCACAGGCACCATCCGGGTCGAGAAGGTGGTCCACAACTCCTCCGGCGTGCCGACGCCGGCGAACTTCACCGCGCACGTCGTGTGTGACGACGGGCTGTTCGGCGCGGTCGGCACCGACGCCCACGTGACACTGCCCGGCGGTGGCGGTGCCGGCAGTCCGGCTGTCCATCCGAAGCTCGGCGCCACCTGCGCCGTCACGGAGACCACGCGGCCGGCCGGCTGGACCGCGACCTACGCGATCGACGGCACCTCGGCCGGTGCCGGACCGGCCAGGTTCCGCGTGACGACGGACACCCCGAACGTCACGGTCACCATCACCAACGACGCGCCGGCCCGGCAGCCGTCAACAACGTCGCCCTTCGTGCCCGGCCCCGGGGCCACGGGTGACGCGCCGCCCGACCACGGCACGTTGTGGACCCTCATCAGCGCCGCCGCGGCATTGGGGGTTGCCGCGACGTTGATCGTGCGGTTCCGTCGGGGTCGTGGTCATCACAGGTAGACAACGGCTCGCGATTGCGCTCAGCGTCGCTCTGGCAGCTGCGGTGGTGTGGTGGGCTGGAAGTACGACGACCCATCACACCGCGCAGCGACCAGGTACGGGGCACGCGCAGACGGCAGCTACGTCTCCCCCTGAATCGACCGCGCCGCACACGTCATCGCACGGCTCCGCATCCGCGACCACTGCCGACTCTGCGCCCAGCAAGACCCAGGTGGCGCCGCCCGTCAACCCCGATACGTTCACGCTCGTCGTCCACATGGACTCCGGTGACCTGCCGGCGCGGGTGGCGCCGATCAGCGTAGCCAGCCACCAGGTCGTCGACCCGCCACACAACACGCCGCAGGGGTGGGATACGGCCGCGTGGGTGGTGCAGGCCGGGTACCCGGCCGCGCCGAGCACCGGCACCACCTACGTGTATGGCCACGCCTGCCACCATCACATCTGCCCGTTCACCAACCTGAAGGACGCGGCGGTCGGCGACCCCGTCGTGGTGACCACACCATCGCGGGTACTGAGCTACCGGATCGACCGGATCGGCTCCTCGCCCCGATCGGCCAGCTCGCTGCCCCCGTGGGCGTCCGACAGCACGGTCAAGAACCGCATCGTGCTTGTTACCTGCGAATACGAATCCGGCGACACGAGCATCAACAACATCGTCGTGGTGGCCAACCTCGTGTCAGCCCGCAAGGTTTGATGGGCGATCCAGGAAACCCTGGGAATCAGATGTCGTAGTAGAGCGCGAATTCGTAGGGATGCGGACGCAGGCGTAGTGCGTCGACCTCGTTGAGCCGCTTGTAGTCCAGCCACGTCTGGATGAGGTCGTCGGTGAAGACACCGCCCTCGAGGAGGTAGTCGTGGTCGGCCTCGAGCGCGTCGAGGACGGCGTCGAGCGATCCCGGAACCTGTGCCACGGCCTTCGCCTCGTCGGGA
>JBPYES010000227.1:0-2436 GCA_051984825.1 Jatrophihabitantaceae bacterium | reverse complement strand
ATCAAGCTCATCGACCTGGTCATCCAATTCATCCCCGGAGTGCGGTAATGCGATCCTTCATCGGTATGTTGCGGCAACATGTCGCCGCACTGCGCATGCTGATCGTTCTGTCGGTGATTCTCGGCGTCGCCTACCCGCTGTTCATAACGCTGGTCGCGCAGATCCCCGGGCTCTCAAGCCGTGCCGACGGGTCGGAGATCAAGGTCGACGGCAAGGTTGTCGGCTCGAAACTGATCGGTCAGAACTTCACCGACAAGAACGGCAACGCGCTCGTGCAGTACTTCCAGCCGCGACCGTCCGCAGCGGGCAACGGCTACGACCCGACCGCGACGAGCGCGAGCAACCTCGGCCCGGAGTCCATTGTGGACACCCTGCCTGACCCATCGGTGAAAGGCGACGCCGGGAAGCAAAGCCTGCTGACCCAGGTGTGTTCGCGCAGCCTCGCGATCGGCAAGCTCGAAGGCGTGGACGGCTCGCGGCCGTTCTGCACGCCCGACGGCGTCGGCGCAGTGCTGGCGGTGTTCTGGTCCGGGCCGGGCTACCACGGGCACGTCACCCGGGTGGTCAGCCTCAACCAAACCGCGCCGGCCAAGCCCTTCCTGGCCACATACAAGGGTGTTCCTGTGCAGCTCGCCAAGTTCGGCGAGGACTACTCGAAGGGGCAGGTCGTGCCCATCCGTGGCGACGCACCGTCTCGGTCGGTCGTGCCTGCTGATGCGGTCACCGCGTCCGGCTCCGGGCTCGACCCGGAGATCAGCCCCGCGTACGCCCAACTGCAGGAGGCGCGTGTGGCGAAGGCGCGCGGCGTCAGCGTGGCGCAGATCGCCGCCGTGGTCGACAAGTACAAGAAGGGGCGCGACCTGGGCTTCCTCGGCGAGCCACGCGTCAACGTCCTGCAACTCAACATCGCCTTGGACAAGACCTATCCGTACCACAAGGGATAACGCATGACCGAACGCGGCCAGCTCCGGGTCTACCTCGGAGCTGCGCCCGGCGTGGGCAAGACATACGCGATGATCGACGAGGGCCATCGGCGGGCCGCTCGCGGCACCGACGTCGTCGTCGCATACGTCGAGACCCACGGCCGGCCACGTACCGAGGAGAAGCTGGCCGGGCTCGAGGTCATCCCGCGGCGAACCGTCGCCTACCGCGGATCCGAGTTCACCGAAATGGACCTGCCGGCGGTTCTGGCGCGAGCTCCGCAAGTCGCGCTCGTCGACGAACTGGCGCACACCAACGTGCCCGGTGTGGAGCACGCCAAGCGGTGGCAGGACATCGAGCAGCTGCTCGAGGCCGGGATCAACGTCATCAGCAACGTCAACATCCAGCACCTGGAATCCCTCAACGACGTCGTCCAGGAAATCACCGGCGTCGCGCAGCGGGAAACCGTGCCCGACTCGGTCGTGCGCGCCGCCGAGCAGGTCGAGCTGGTTGACATGACTGCCGAGGCCCTACGTCGGCGTATGGCACACGGCAACGTCTACAAGCTCGACCGGATCGACGCGGCGCTGTCGAACTACTTCCGGCCCGGCAACCTCACCGCGCTGCGAGAACTCGCTCTGTTGTGGCTCGCCGACGCTGTCGAGGACAACCTGCAGCGCTACCGCGAGGAACACGGCATCGCCCGCAAGTGGGAAACCCGCGAACGCGTCGTCGTGGCCTTGACCGGCGGCCCCGAGGGCGAGGCGCTGCTACGCCGAGCCGCCCGCATCGCGGCGCGCGTCGGCGGTGGCGATCTGCTCGCCGTGCATGTCGCGCGAAGCGACGGCCTGGCCGGATCGAGCGTGGCTGAGCTCGACCGCCAGCGTGCGCTCGTCGAGTCCCTCGGCGGCAGCTACCACTCCGTCGTCGGCGACAGCATTCCCGCCGCGGTACTCGATTTCGCCCGGGCGAACAATGCGACGCAGATCGTCATCGGTGCCAGCCGACGAAATCCGATCATCGCTGCGCTCACTGGCCCGGGCACCGGTATGACGATCACCAGGCAATCCGGCCCGGTCGACGTGCACGTCGTCAGCCACGAGTACATGGGCCGGGGACGGGTCCTGCCGAAACTGACTAGCGGACTGACCAGGAAGCGCCGCATGGCCGCTATCGTCACGGCGGCCATTCTTCTCACCGCACTCGTGCCGATCTGTGCGGCACTTCGCGACAACCTCGGTCTTGGCAGCGACTTGCTGCTCTTTCTACTCGCCGTGATCATCGTCAGCCTTGTCGGCGGGTTCATCACGGCGTTCGTGACCGCGATCGCGGCCAGCCTGCTGCTCAACTACTACTTCGTTCCGCCGATCCACAAACTCACGATCTCGCAGCCGGAGAACGTCTTCGCGCTGGTCGTGTTCGTGGTCGTTGCGCTGCTGGTAGCGAAGGTCGTCGACGTGGCCGCCCGGCACAGCTCCGAGGCAGCACGCTCCAACGCGGAAGCCGAGACCATCT
>JBPYES010000226.1:0-6435 GCA_051984825.1 Jatrophihabitantaceae bacterium | reverse complement strand
GTCATCGTCACAGCCAGTGCTCCGCTGTCGGCGCCGTTCTGCAGCTGCGCGCGCTCGGCGTACATCTGGCCGGTATCGACGACCAATGCGCCCATGCCTAGCAATACCCCGCCGGCAACGAGGACAGTCACGATGACCGCGATCGCGCCGCGCTCGCCGCGGTGTAGCCGGTTCATCAGCCAGCGCATGGCATCTCTCCGACTCCGGTGAGGGTGATCGGACCGCTGGCCCTGCGGATCATCGCGAGAAGCGGCGTCACGAACCTGAACTGGTATGTCACCGTCACCTTGGCGTCGATGCCCTGGCTTGCTCCACCGGGGCAAGACTGCAGGACATTGACGCTGACCGGGCTGAGGCCAGTCGCCGCGGCTTGCGTGCGGCTGACCACGTTGGTCTGGTTGAGCGCAACAAGTCGGGCACCCTCGCGAGCGGCCTGCGTAAGCGTCTCCTTGGCGTTGTAGCCGCGGCCAAAGTCGATGACGCCGAAGACAATCAGGAGCAGCAGGGTGAGCACGATGGCGAACTCGACCGCGGCCGCCCCGCGGCTGCGGTCGGCGTCACGCAAACGCATTGCCAGCCTGTGCATTGCTTCGTCCGCTCCGAACTAGAAATTGCCTACGGGAAAGTGAGGCTCTGGAAGAGGCCGAGGACGGCCTGTCCGAAGGTGATCACCGTGGCGATGATGACGCCGGCAATCAAGGAAACGAGCAGGCAGTACTCGGCCGCGGTGGCCCCACGGTCGTTACTACGCAGCATGAGAAGTCTCGTTCTCAGCCAAGTCATCTCTGCCTCCGAAGGTGCGGCGGGGCCGGTATTGCGGGCCGGCCCCGCCACGTGCATGTCGCGTGTTACGGCAGCGCGTCGACGATGGTCTGGAAAGCCGCCTCGATCTTGGTGCCGAGCGTCGCGACGACAACCACGATCACAGCGGCGATCAGCGCGACGAGCAGGCCGTACTCCACCGCGGTGGCGCCACGCTCCTCACGCGCCTTCTCGACCAGGCCGGCCACGCCGAGCTGCATCGCGACGATCATCTTGAGGACTCGTTCCATAGTGCTTCCCCTTCGGGTTGTCCCGTCCGACCTGGACGGAGATCGGGACAGCCCTGCGCCGTCCACGTGGAAAGGCTGCACGTCGTGTGCATCCGGCCACAGCGGTTGAACGGCCAGCTTTGAGTGGTCCGTTCGGCCGACACGTTGGCTGAACGGCCGATATTCCTCGGCCGGTCGGCCGGAGACTTCGCGATCTACTGTGCAGGTAGAACCGAAGTATCTAGAGTCGCCAGAGTGTTTATTGGCTGGGCTATTGGCGGCGCCGCAGCCGGCTTGTTGGCGGGCAACCTTATGCGCGGCACGATCTTTCGGCACAGTGTGCGCACAGGCGAGCCGTTGCGAACGGCCTGCCCGCGTTGCGGCGCACCGTGGCGGTTCAATCGGCCGGCAATATCTAGTCGCTGCCGCTGCCGAGCGCACAATGGCCCACCTGCAGGCGTGCTGGAAATAGTCACGGCCGTGGGTCTTGCCGCGGTCGCAGGAGTTCTCGGACCTCGGCCAGAGCTCCTCGGGTTCGGCTGGCTCGCGGTCGTGGGGGTCGCCCTCTCAGCAATCGATCTGCGCATGCACCGACTGCCGAACCGGCTGATCTATCCTGCCTACCCGGTGGTGCTGATCTCCTTCCTGCTAGGGATATTGGCCGGGACGGATCCTGCGCGGCTCGTGCGATCGCTGCTCGGCGCCCTCGTGCTGGGCGGTTGCTACCTCGTGCTCGCCTTGATTGCACCGGGACAGTTAGGTCTCGGCGATGTCAAGCTTGCCGGTCTCTTGGGGCTCGCGCTTGCCTGGGTCAGCTGGTCGACGCTGCTGCTCGGCGGTTGTCTGGCGTTCCTTCTCTCTGCGGGAACGAGCCTGCTGTTGCTGGCCACTCGCCGGATCACGCTGAAGAGCGCCATACCGTTCGGACCGTTCATGTTGGCCGGTGCAGCACTTGCGCTGCTCGGATGAGAGGTGTCGGCCGAACGGTTGACACGTCAGCCGATCGGCACACCAAGAAGCAGTCCAATGCCTGACGCGGCAATCGGACCAGTACTGAAGAGTCAACCTAAGTAGGTGCCACGCCATCTGAGTCGGTGCGCCGCACACAAATTCAGCCTTCGGAGGCCAACGCATGCGACTGCGATATCGTCCACCGCACTTTCGGTGGATCGTGCTGCTGATGTCGACCCTTGTCGCGCTGGCTGTGATCTCACCGTCACCGCCGGCGCTTGCTGCGGCGCCGGCGAACGCACCGACATTGCTGTCGCCTGTGGGCACAACGGAGTCGGCCAATCCGGTTTTGACGTGGAGCGCGGTCGCCGGCGCAGCCAAGTACCGCGTCCAGATATCGACGGACTCGAGCTTCGCCTCCGTGGTCTACAGCAAGGACACGGTTGCGCTTCGAGCTACTCCCGAGACCGACCTACCTCTCGGAACGCTCTACTGGCGAGTCGCAGCAACGGACGGAAGTACAGGTGTCGGCCCACTCAGCGCGACAGCTAGCTTCACTAAGGCCTGGGGCGCGTCGCCTGCACTCGATTCACCATCTGACGGCGAGACGCTGAACTTCCCGGCCAGTCCGGCAATCTTCCGCTGGAATCCGCTGCCAGGAGCGAAGACATACACACTCCAACTCGACGACGCACCGGACTTCGTAGGTGCACAGGAGTTCTCGACGCCGAATACCTCGTTCACGCTGACTGAGCCGCAGACGGTGGGCCAATCGTTCTACTGGCGCGTCCGTGGCACGTCCGGGACGACGGGCGTGGTGAGCGACTGGTCGGAGACCCGCTCATACACCTACGCGTGGACGTCCGCGCCGACCCTGCGCACGCCCGCGAACACAACATCGGCGGCGGTGACGGACGTCGTATTTTCCTGGGATCCTGTTTCGGGCGCGAAGACTTACGAGCTACAGGTAAGCCCCAACGGCGACTGGGCGAACAACATCACTCTGGATGTGTCTGCAAAGGGCACCCGATACTCCCCGCCCACGACACTTGACAACGGATCGTACTTCTGGCGGGTCAGGGCCAAAGACGCCAAGACCACGCCGAACAACGGCGGTTGGTCAGATGCGTGGCAGTTCACCCGCGGCTGGGCCGACCGGCCGACCCAATTGACGCCATCGTGGGATCCAGGAACGCCGTCGAGCATTCCGCACGTTGCCGGCCCGCCGACCTTCACGTGGACCCCGGTGCCGCACGCCTCGCGCTACGAGCTCCAGGTCAGCACCGACATCAACTTCTCCACCTTCACGGGTTGCTACACCAACCACACGACGTTCACGCCTTATGTACGCACGTATCCAACGGTCACGGACGGCGGCGAACCAACAAGCTGCAAGCTTGCGAGCATGACGTGGGGAACCGGGTCCGTCTACTACTGGCGGGTCCGTGGCATCGATCAGCCAGGCAACGTGCTGGGACTGTGGTCGAACACCGGCAACGCCGACACGTTCCGCTTCCTGCGGGATCCGGCAATGCCGACGTACTTGTCTCCGGCGGACGGCGCGGCTGTCGGCGCACCGTCCCTGGCGTGGGGAGCGGTTCCCAACGTGGAGAAGTATCGTGTGACGATCCTGAAGGCGAACCTGTCGACGGTCTCCGGCACACCGGTGACGACCTATGCGACGAGCTACACGCCGACCATGACGTTGAATCCTGCCGATGGACCGTTCTATTGGTACGTCCAGGGCGTCGACGCGGACGGTGTGACGAGCGCGATCCCGGCGCAGAGCGACTGGCGGTCATTCACGCTTGTGACACCCCCTTCGACGACGTCGCTCCAACCGCTTACGCCGGCGGACGAATCGTCATCGATAAGGATGCCGACGATGACCTGGCAGCCGTACGCCGGCGCTACCTACTACGTCGTCCACTACGCGGCCAACGGATTCGAATTGTTGCCGACCTTGAGTGGCAGCGCGAAATTGCCGTTTGCCGGCTTTACGTACGCCGGCGTCCCACTAGCGCCAGACACGTACACGTGGTGGGTCGAGGCGTTCAACGCAAACGGGTCACTAGCCGTTGGTCCGACGTCGACGTTCACCATTGCGTCGCCTGGTGTCGTCGGAAGTGCTGACTATCTGACGCCCAGCAAATGCACACCGCTGATCACCTGCGCGGCTGAGCGCGATACGCCGACGCTGAGCTGGAACGCGGTTCCCGGAGCGGGTGCCTACCAGGTATCGATCGCTTACGACAGCAACTTCACCAACGTGTTGAAGACCTATACGACCGCCTATACGACGCTCACGCCCCGCGAATCACTCGTCGACAACCAGGCCGGACAGGCGTTCTACTGGTTCGTCCGACCCTGCGTTGATGCGGGCCTGACCCGATGTGGCCCGGGACCGGACGACAACACGGCGAACACCAATGCGAGCGCGTTCCAGAAACGTTCCCAGCCGGTGCAATTGCAGGACCCTGACGATGGCGCCACAGTCGCCAACCAGGTCACGTTCGATTGGAACGATTACCTCGACACCAACGGCGCGTTGCCGCACCCGGTGACACAAGAGGCGAACCAGTATCGGATCCAGGTCTCGACGGTCGCGGACTTCGCCACGGTCCTCGACACCCAGGTCCTAGATCAGACCAGCTACACGCCGTTCGACAAGACCTACCCTGAGGGGCCCCTGTATTGGCGCGTGCAGGCAATCGACGGCAGCGCCAACCCTCTCACCTGGAGCGACACCCGGCAGGTCAACAAGGCCTCGCCACAACCGGGGCTCACTTACCCTGCCGACAACGCCACCGTGAGCGGTGTGCCCTACTTCCAATGGGTGCCTCAGGACTACGCGGCCCAGTACACAATCGAGGTCTACAAGAACGGCGACACGCAATTCTCGCCGGCGAACCGCGTGCTCACTGCCACCACGAAGTTTGCCGCGTGGGCTCCGACGACAGGCCTCGCCGCCGGGCCCTACGCGTGGCGAGTCAAGCGCCTCGACGCCGACGGCCGGGACGGTGCGTGGTCTGACGGCAGGACATTCATGCTGCAAGCCGCCGCCCCTACGCTGACCGGGCCTGCTAGCGGCAGCACCGCAACGAGCGGCGACATGCTCTTCACGTGGACCGCGGTGCCCAACGCGGCGCAGTACCGGTGGGAGCTGAGCACCGGTGCGACGTTCGCAACGCTCACTGCGTCGCAGAACACCGTGATGACCGCATGGGCCCCCACCGCAGCCATCCCAGACGGAACGTTCTACTGGCGGGTTCGCGTGCTCGACGCCAACGGCAACATCCTCGCTACGTCGTCACCGTGGTTGTTCGCAAAGGACGCGACGAGGCCCAGCGTCACGACGAAGTCGCCCACTACGGCTGCCTCGATCAGCGGGCCGTTCACGGTCGCCTTCTCGGAGAGCGTCAAGAACGTCTCCGCGGCGAACTTCGCGATGACGGTCGCCGGCACTGCGACGACCGTGGCCGGCGCTGTGACGCCGGCGAGCGCGACGCCGACCACGACGGCGACGTTCACCCCAACCGCACCGCTCGTGCCGGGCCAGTCGTACACGGTGTCTCTATCGGGCGGCATCACCGACGTCGCCGGCAATCCGCTCACGCCGATGAGCTGGACGGTTCGAACGTCGACGGCAGTAGACAACACTTCGTCAGCCCTGTACGAGGTGTGGGATCGCGACACCAGCCCAAGCGCGAGCGGCGGCAGTTACCACGCGTCTGCGAGCGCCGGGTCGAGTGCCAAGTTCACCTTTGCCGGCACGGCAGTGACGCTGGTCGGGGCGCGCAGCGCATCGGGCGGCTACGCGGACATCTATCTCGACGGCGTGAAGCAAGCGGCGGGGGTGTCGTTCTACAACAAGGCGACCCAATGGCAGTACCCCGTGTGGTCCAAGTCCGGGCTGCCCAACAGGACGCACATGGTTGAGGTGCGGCCGCTCGGGACCAAGCCGGCCAGCTCCTCCGGCGCCTGGGTTTACGTCGACGCCTTCAAGGTCGGGACTGCGGTGTACCAGGAGAACAACAGCGCCGTTCGGGAGTCGTTCCGGCGCGTGGCGACAGCGTCGGCAAGTGGCGGCTCCTATGACGTGGCCACGCACGCGACCAGTGGCGACACTGGTGGCCGTCCGTACTACACGCTCACGTTCCGGGGGACCCGAGTCGTTGTCTACGGCGTCAAATCTGCGACGTCCGGCAGCGCCGCGTTCTATGTCGACAACGTCCTGCGAGCCACTGTCAGCCTCCATAGCACGGCGACCATGTACCGAGCACTGCTGTTCAACTCGCCAGCCCTTACGAACAGCGTTCACACGCTGCGCGTCGAGCTAGTGGGCTCGGCCAACGGGGCCAACTCCAGCGTTGGCATCGACAACATCACTATCAGCTGACCGCCAGTGAGACGGGTTCGCGATCTCAGCGTGTCACGTGCGCGAACCCGTACA
>JBPYES010000225.1:0-2827 GCA_051984825.1 Jatrophihabitantaceae bacterium | reverse complement strand
GCGGAGAGCGCATTGTCGACGGGTTCCCAGGCGTGCGTCAGCACGTCCCAGACGAGGAACAGCAGGATTCCGATCGCGATCGCGTTGAGAAACAGCCGCACCAGCGGCATCGGGCGCCGCAGCCGTCCGAGCGGCAGGCCGAGGAAAATGGTGATGCCGGCGATCAGCCCGAGTAGCAGCGTTTTCTCAAGGCTCACCATTGACTCCCATGACCGGCCAGATAGCTTAGGCTTGCCTAACTGCGCGTCGAAAGTCAAGTTGACCTTACGGCAGCTTGATGCCGTAGACCCGGGTGGCATTGCCCGCGAGGACGAGATCGGCCGTCTCAGGGTCCGGGCACAGGGCCGCCACCGCATGGGCGTTGCTCGCGATGCCCGGGATTCCGGGCCAGTCGGTGCCGAAGATCATCCGGCGGGTGAGCCGAGCCCAGTTGTGCCGCGCGTAATACGTCGGCAGGCGCGCCGGCGGGAGCCCGGACAGTTCGAGCCACACGTGCTCGTTGGACAGCGCCAGGAACGCGGCCGCGTCGTACCACCAGCCACGCCCGCCATGCGCAAGCACGACCGACAGCCGCGGGAAGTCGCGCAGCACGTCGTCGAGCAGGATCGGGTCCGCGTATTGGTTCATCGCGCCGGGGAACGTCGAGGTGCCGCAGTGCACGACGATCGGGACGCCCGCGGACTGGCAGATCTCGTACGCCGGGTACAGCGCGCGGTCGTTGGCCGGGAACCCGCCGTGCACCGGGTGGACCTTCAGCGCCACCGCGCCGAGGGCGAGTTGCCGCTGCACCTCGTCGGCAACCGGGTAGTGGACGTGCGGATTGACGCTGGCTGCGAATTTCACGCGATCGGACGTCAGCGGCAGCATCTCCTCGACGGTCTGCCAGCCCGTGACCTTCGGGCTGTATTCGGCGAGCACCACGGCGACGTCCACGCCCTCGGCGGCGAGATACGCGTCGAACTCGGCCGGGCGTATCGCTCCGGTCGCGTCGTACAGCTCGCGCAGCGCGGGACTGTCGAAGCCCTGCACCCACACGTCCCACGACGGCTTCATCCCGGCACGTCGCGCGGCGTGCAGGTGGACGTCGATCAGTGGCCGGCCGTCGAGCATCGCAACAAGTCTCTACCCGATCAGGAGAAGGCGTCGCGAGGTGTCCGATCCGAGGGTCGCCCGTTCGTCGTACCGGTGTACAACGACCAAGCGAGAGTGAGGAGCTGACATGCGCTATCTGATGTTCGTGGCCACCGACCCGGAGAATGCAGCCGATGCCACCGGCGAAGGCACCCTGCCGATCGACGAATGGGTCGCCAAGAATGACGCCGCCGGTACTCGCGTCCTGGGCGACCGGGTCCGCCCGGCCGAGGACGCCACAACCGTGCGTCGTCGCGACGGCAAGGTGCTCGTGACCGATGGGCCGTTCGCCGAGTCGCGAGAGTGGATCGTCGGGTTCGACATCCTGGAATGTGCCGATCTGGACGAGGCAATCGCCATCGCGGCGGAGCACCCCATGGCTGCATCGGGCCGGCTGGAGCTGCGCCCGTTCTGGCAGTAGCCGACCGCATTCCGGCCAACCCGGGCGCCCGGCTCACCACGCCATGCAGGAGTCGCAGGAAACCGGCGAGGCACCGGCCGTCGCCGACGACCGATTGCGCCTGATCTTCGCGTGCTGCCACCCGGCGCTTCCGCTGGACGCACGGGTGGCGCTCACGCTGCGGACGGTCGTGGGCCTGCCGTCCGCAGCGGTCGGACGCGCGTTCCTCGTCTCCGAGCAAGCCATTGGGAAACGGCTGCAGCGCGCCGCGCAGAAGATCGCGAACGCCGGCATTCCGTATCGAGTGCCGACCGAGCAGATGCTGCCCGAACGCCTCGATGCGGTGCTCACCGTCGTCTATCTGATCTTCACCGAGGGCTGGGCGGGCAACGCCGACGGTGCGCTGGCCGAGGAGGCGATACGACTGGGCCGACTGCTGCTCGAACTGATGCCCAGCTCGGACGAGGCCCGCGCCCTGCTTGCGCTCATGCTGGTGCAGCACGCGCGCCGCCACGCGCGCACCGTCGACGGCAAGCTGGTCACGCTCGAGGACCAGGACCGCAGCCGCTGGGACGCCGGGGCGATACATGAAGCGTCGGTGCTGCTGCGTGCCCCGGCGCACGAGCGTGGCAGCTACCGGATCCAGGCGGAGATTGCAGCCGTCCACGGTCGCGCATCAAGCGCCGACCGCACCGACTGGCCGGCGATCGTCGCCCGGTACGACGAGCTGTTTCGGATACAGCCCTCGCCGGTTGTGGCCTTGAACCGTGCCGTGGCGATCGGCATGGCCGACGGGCCGCACGCCGGCCTCGCCGCGCTGAACGAGCTCGCCGGCGACCCCTGCCTCGCCAGCTACCACCCGTTGCACGCCGCCCGCGGCGAACTGCTCGCCCGTGCCGGGCGACTCGTCGAAGCGGGCGTCGAGCTTTCCTGCGCCGCCGAGCTCGCGCCAACCGAACAGGAGCGGACGCAGCTCCGGCGACGGCTCACATCCCTGAATCGGGGCGGTTTCGGCTAGCTGGAATGCTGGGGCGGTGTCTGACTTCGCCCACACGGACCTCAGCGGAGCACGCTTCGAGGACGTCTACCTGACCGGCGCCCACTTCCACGACGTCGACCTCTCCAACGCGCGTTTCCACGAGGTCGACCTGACCGGGGCCATGATCCGGGGCGCCGCTCTGGTCGATGTCGACATCAGCGGCAAGATCGACAACCTGCGTGTAAACGGTGTCGACGTCGTCCCGCTGGTGGAAGCCGAACTGGATCGCCGGTACCCGGACCGCGTCAAGATGCGCC
>JBPYES010000224.1:0-8483 GCA_051984825.1 Jatrophihabitantaceae bacterium | reverse complement strand
GGTCGCCACCACGCTGATCGACCTGCGTCGCACGGTCGAGGACCTCGACCCCAAGCAGGCCACCGGCATCAAGAAGCTGCTCGGCATGATCCCGTTGGGCGACAAGCTGCGGGACTACTTCCACAAGTACGAGAGCGCGCAGGCGCATATCGACGCCATCCTCAAGGCGTTGCTCGACGGGCAGGACGAGTTGCGCAAGGACAACGCCGCACTCGACCAGGAGAAGGTGCACCTCTGGGAGACGATGCAGCGCCTGGCGCAGTACGCCTACGTGGCCGAGCACCTCGACAAGGCGCTCGAGGCGAAGATCGCCCAGCTCTCCGATGCGGAGAAGGCGAAGGTGCTGCGCGACGACGTGCTGTACGCGGTGCGGCAGAAGCACCAGGACCTGCTCACCCAGCTCGCGGTCTCGATCCAGGGCTACCTGGCGATTGACCTGGTCCGCAAGAACAATCTCGAGCTGATCAAGGGCGTCGACCGGGCGACCACCACGACGATCTCCGCGCTGCGGACGGCAGTGATCGTGGCGCAGGCGCTGGCCAACCAGAAGCTGGTGCTCGACCAGATCACGGCGCTGAATACGACCACTGCCAACCTGATCGAGTCGACCTCGCAGTTGCTTGCCACCCAGGGCGTCGCGATCCAGAAGCAGTCGGCCGAGGCGACGGTCGGCATGCAGTCGCTCCAGCGCTCGTTCGACAACGTCTACCAGGCGATGGATTCGATCGACACGTTCAAGGTGGCCGCCCTCGATTCGATGAAGCAGACGATCGGCACGCTGCAGGGCGAGGTCGACAAGGCGCAGTCGTATCTCGCGCGGGTGCGCGTCGGCGACGGCAAGCAAGCCGGCAGCAACGACCTCAACCTCTCGCTGTAGCGCGATGAGCGCTGGGCCGATGGCGGGATGACTTAAGTGTTTCGCTGGCTGGCACGGCTGTTCGGGCGGCAACCGGTCGCCGCGGCGGCGCCGCCTGCGTCCGAGGACGATGAAATCCTGGCGTCCCTCGATCGGCTGCAGGGCGCGATCGCCGGCAAGGTCCCCGACATGGTGGTGGCCCGCGTCGACCGGGTGGCCGGCGTCGTGCGCGAGACCGTGCCCCGGCTGGGCAACCTGGGACCGGGCAGCCTGAACGCGCACGCGGTGCTGCGCACTGCCACGTCCTACATGCCCGAGGCGGTCAACGCCTACATGCGGCTGCCCCGCTCGTTCGCCGACCACCGTCCGGTCAGCAACGGCAAGACATCGCTGACCGTGCTGTGCGACCAGCTCGACTTGCTCGGCTCCAAGATGGATGACGTCTTCGACGCGGTCTGCCGGACGGACGCCGACGCGCTGATCGCACACGGGCGGTTCCTTGCCGAGAAGTTCGGCTCCGGCGCCCTGGCCCTCGACCCCAGAATGCGATGAGCAGCGTGGACGCCGTTCGGGCGGCGGTTGACGCGTTGACGGCGGTCGGCGTCGCGGCCGGCGAGGCCGAGTCGACTGTGACCGCCGAGGCGGCGGCGCTCGCGGCGGCAGCTGCCGAACGCGCGCCGGGCGCGGCCACCAATTGGACGGCGGTGTTCGGCGGGCGGACGAGCGGGTTCGAGGCGGCGGCTCGGGCCGGGCAGGCGTTCACCAGCCGGGCAACGCCGGTGCTAGCTCGCCTGGTGGCGCGCAGCGATGCGCAGGCACCTGCCTACGCGACGGCCCTCGCCGAGCTGGCCTCCGCGGCCTGCTCTATGGGCGAACCGAGCCTGGCCGCGGTGGGCGCCGCCTCGGTGATCGCCGCGGTGCAAACCGCCGCGGCACCGCCCGCCGGTGTTAGTCATCCGCCATCACGCACCCCCTTGCAGGCGACACCGCAACCCGAGACGCCGCCCGCCAAGACCCTCGACGAGCTGCTCGCGGAGCTCGACGCGCTCATCGGGCTGGATGCCGTCAAGACCGAGGTGCGCCATCAGGCCGAGGTGTTGCGCGTGGCGAGGCTGCGATCAGCGAAGCAGTTGCGCGAGCCCGCGATTACCCGCCACCTCGTCTTCGTCGGCAACCCCGGCACCGGCAAGACAACCGTGGCCCGGCTGGTCGCCGGCATCTATCGGGCACTCGGCGTCCTGGAACAGGGACAGCTCGTCGAGAGCGATCGTTCGTCGCTCGTGGCCGGATACGTCGGTCAGACCGCCCTGAAGACGGCCGAAGTGTGCGCCAAGGCCGTCGGCGGCGCACTGTTCATCGACGAGGCATATGGGTTGGCCGACGACCAGTTCGGCGATGAGGCGATCGAGACACTCGTCAAGCAGATGGAGGATCACCGCGACGAGCTTGTCGTGATCGTCGCCGGATATCCCGGCCCAATGGCAGAGTTCATCGACGCCAACCCGGGCCTGGCCAGCCGGTTCCGGCTGAGCCTTACGTTCGACGACTACACGGACGACCAGCTCCTCCAGATATTCACCAAGATCACGTCCGAGGCGGACTTCTCGCCGGCCCCCGAGGCGATCCAACGGCTGCGGCAGATCCTCACGCTCACCCCGCGAGACACCGGATTCGGCAACGCGCGGTTCGTCAGAAACCTCTTCGAGGCGGCGGTCGTTCGTCAGGCATGGCGGCTGCGTACGGTCGCCGAGCCCACCGTCGAGCAGCTGCGCGAATTGACACCTGACGACCTGGGTGAGTTACCGGATACTGTGCATCCTCCGGGGGGAGGTACATGACACACACCGTCGAGGCTCCGCCGCGCACCGGCCAGGTGGCGGTACGGGCGGCGCGCTCCGCCTTCGAGGGCACACCGGGACGCATGCGGCTGGCCGGTATCGCCACTGTGGCCGCCTGCTTGGTGTTCGGACTGTTCGCCTTCATCAGCGCAATGAGCCGAGCGAATGCCCTGTCGAATGCCCGCGAGGCTGCGGAGCAACTGGTGCGAGTCCAGAGCATCCGCACCAATCTCGTGTTTGCCGACGCGAACCTCACGAACGCCTTCCTGGTCGGCGGCCTCGAGCCGGCAAGCGCTCGCGCGGATTACGAGCAGGGCATCGCCACAGCGGCAACGACGCTCGCCGATGCCGCCGCCCACAATGCCGACGATGCCGCCACCTTGGCCACCGTGAACGACGTCATGACGCGCTACACCGGCCTCGTCGAGTCCGCCCGCGCGAACAACCGACTCGGTTACCCGCTTGGCGCGGCGTATCTGCGTCAGGCCACCGGTCTGCTGCGCAGCGAGGCTTTGCCGCCACTTGCGAACCTCGGCCAGGCCGAGCAGAAGCGCATCAACCAGGCGTACTCGGCGAGCGCCGACGCGATTGTCTGGCTCGTGATCGGGCTAGTCGTGGCGGTGATCGTGTTGATCACCGCGCAGGTGTGGCTCAGCCTCCGGACCCGCCGGACCTTCAACCCGGCGCTCCTCGTCGCGACTGCGATCGTGGTCGTCGTCGGCGTCGTGTTGGCCAGCGTGATGGCCTGGAGTCAGAGCAAGGCGAAGGACGCCCGCAGCAGTGCCTATCTGGCAACCCTGGAATTGGCAACCGCGCGCATCGACGCCTTCGATGCAAAGAGCGCCGAGAGCTTGACCCTGATCGCCCGTGGCCAAGGGCAGGCCTACGACGCGAGCTTCAACAACCTGTCGGGCAACGTGACCGCCGTCCTCAAGGATGCGACGAGCCGCGGCGGCAGCACGGACGAGCAAGCCGCACAAGCGAAGTTCCGCGACTACCTCGCCGTCCACCGCGCGATCCGCTCCGCCGACAACGCCGGCCGGTGGGACGATGCCGTGCGAACGGCCACGAGCCAGGCCAACACCGTCTTCCAGCAGTTCGCCGACACGTCAGCAGCAGCGCTCGAGCAGCGGTCGGCCCAACTGCGTAGCGATCTCAGCAGCGCCCGGTCCCCACTGCCGGCGTTCGCCTGGATCGGGCTGATCGCCGGCGTTGCCGCGGCCGTGGCCGCCGGGCTGGGTGTTTCGAGAAGGCTGCGGGAGTACCGGTGAGGCGCGCGGCCCTGGGTTTGATCGCAGCTGGAGCGCTGCTGGCCGGCTGCAGTGCGGGCAGCACGCCACCGCTGCCCACCGTCGCGCCGTCGTCGTCCAGCCCCGCGCCGAGTTCGAGCGCGCCGCCGGCGCAGGGGTGCGACGACAACAACAGCACTCGCGTCGAGTCGTACGCGCCGAGCCAGAACGGCGGCGGCCGGGTTGCGGCCATCAAGGCTCGGGGTCACCTCAACGTGGGCGTGGCGGCTGACAACCTGCTGTTCGGCTACCGCAACCCGTTCACCGGCCAGCTCGAAGGATTCGACATCGACATCGCCAACGAGGTCGCGAAAGCGATCTTCGGCACGTCGAGTGGCCACGTCGAGTACGTCGTTGAGAACTTCGCGCAGCGCATCCCGGACCTGCAGTCCGGCAAGGTCGACATGGTTGCCGACATCATGACGATCAACTGTGCGCGGTGGGGTCAGATCGCGTTCTCCAGCGAGTACTTCCATGCCGGCCAGCAGGTGCTCGTGCGCACGAACGCCCCCTACAAGGGCATCCAGGACCTGAACGGCAAGAAGGTATGCACGGCCAAGGGATCGACCGGCAATCAGAACCTCACGACCCGCTTCCCTCAGGTGCACCGCGTTGTCGTCGACACGATCAGCGACTGCATGGTGTTGTTCCAGCAAGGTTCCATCGAGGGCATCGTCTCGGACAACACGGTGCTGAACGGCTTTGTGTCGCAAGATCCGTATGCCCACATCGTCGGTCCGCAGTTCACGAATGAGCCGTACGGGCTGGGCTTCAACAAGGCCGACATCGACTTCGTGCGCTACGTCAACGCGCAGCTGGCGAAGTGGCGAACCGACGGTACGTGGGCGGCGATCTACCACAAGTGGCTGCCTGGCGCGGTGCCGAGCGCGCCGCCCGCGGTGTACGGACGGGCGCTGCCATGACCGTTGCGTTGGCCAGCCCGCCGACGCCGCCCGGATCGCTAACCTCACCGGCGGGGCCCCGGGAAGTGCTGCGCTTCCTGGACGAATTGCGCCGCTGGCGCGACGACCTGCGCACCGCACTGGACGCGCTCGATCGTCGCGCGCAGGTGGCGTCGAGCGCGGACGCCTTCACCGGGGATCTGACCTTGGCCCTGTCGCTCGCTGAATCGATCAGCCGGCGCACGGACGAGCTGATCACCGCTTGGGACAGCGGCCGGGTCGGCGACAAGGAGCTGGCTCGGCTCGCGGAGCTGATGTGGGCACGCCTGCCCGACGCGCTGGGCAACCCGTCGGCTTTCTCGCTCGACGAAGCCACGGCATTGGCGGCCGCGCTCGAATCCCGCTTGGCGGCCCGGCTCGATGCCGACACCATCGCCGGATCGGGTGCCGCCGACCGGATCGCCCCGCTGCGCGACACGCTGGCGC
This sequence comes from Jatrophihabitantaceae bacterium, assembly GCA_051984825.1. Taxonomy (GTDB): domain Bacteria; phylum Actinomycetota; class Actinomycetes; order Mycobacteriales; family Jatrophihabitantaceae; genus DASXRA01. Next base: position 3,112 of record JBPYES010000224.1, on the reverse strand, counting down.
GGTGCCACGACCTGGCGACCACCCTTGAGCGCCGCGTCGACGAGGCGAATGCGCTGACCGCGGAGCTCGATGCGGCGCTGGCATCGGACGCTAAGACGCTGGCCGCCGAGATCACCCGGATCGCTGACGCCGCGGATCTGCTCGAACGGGATCTGATCAAGGAGACGGCGCTGCGGACGTCGGTAAGCCGCGACGCCCCGGCTCTGGCGGGCCGCGTTGCCAAGCTCGAGCAGATCGCCGCCGACGTGCGCGAAACGGCGCAGCGCTGCCGGGACAAGATCGCCGACCCGCCTCGGCTGGCCGTTCCGGACGTCGCGGCACTCGGGCCGGTGCCGCCACCGCCCGACGGCCCGGACCTCCCCGGCACCTGGACCGCCGCCCGGGCCGCCCTTGACGCCTATCAGGCACGCCTCGACCAGGCCGCGGCCGCCCTCGCGGAGGCAGGGCGACGCTATGCGGCACCACTCACAGAGCGTGCCGAGCTGCGGGGCCTCGCCGAGGCCTACCGCGCCAAGGCCGCCGCGGCCGGACTGGCCGAGGACCCAGGGCTCGACGCGCAGTTCGCCGCCGCGCGCGCCGTGCTGTGGCGGGCGCCGTGCGACCTGGTGGCGGCGCGCCGCCTGGCCGAGACCTACGGGCACGCCGTCCAGGTGGCGGTGGGCGCTATGCCCGCGACGGAACCCCCGGTGGAGACGCAATGAGGTGTGAGCAGCCCGGCTGTACAGGCGAGATCGAGGACGGCTACTGCAACGTCTGCGGCAGCCCGGCCGACGCACCGGCGGTGAGCAGCGTCCCCAGCGCCCGCAGCGGCAGCACCCGGACCAGCAGCGCGTCGCGGCTTTCCAGCTCGCCCATCGGCTCGGCACGCGCAGGATCGAGCCGACCGACACGCCGCCTCGGCTCGACCCGTGCCAGCTCGCAGCGCCTCGGCGCAGGCATTACGTCGGTGCCGCCCGCCCCGGTGCCGGACCCGCGCTCAGTGATCATGAAGGACCCGCACGTCGCGGCGGAGAAGCGATTCTGCGCCAAGTGCGGCGCACCCGTCGGGCGGTCTCGTGACGGCCAGCCCGGGCGCACGCATGGCTTCTGCCCCAAGTGCCGGACCGAGTTCTCGTTCGAGCCGAAGCTGCATCCCGGCGACGTGGTGAGCGAGCAGTACGAGGTGCTCGGCGCGCTCGCACACGGCGGCCTCGGCTGGATCTACCTGGCCCGCGACCGCAACGTGTCGAACCGTGCCACGGTGCTCAAGGGCCTGCTCAACACCGGCGACTACGACGCCTATCAGGCGGCTGTTGCCGAGCGGCAGTTTCTGGCCGAAGTGCAGCATCCGCTGATCGTCAACATCTACAACTTCGCGTTGTACGAGAACGCCGGCTACACCGTCATGGAATATGTCGGCGGCAGCTCGCTCAAGGAGCTGCTCAAGGCACGGATGGCCGCCAACAACGGCGCCTACACCCCGTTCCCACCCGACCAGGCCATCGCCTACATCGTCGAGATCCTGCCCGCATTCGGCTACCTGCACAGCCAGGGCCTGCTGTACTGCGACTTCAAGCCCGACAACCTCATTCAGGCCGGCGACACCGTGAAGCTCATCGACCTCGGCGGCGTGCGCCGGGTCGACGACTACGACAGCGCCATCTACGGGACGGTCGGCTTCCAGGCGCCCGAGATCGCGACGGCGGGCCCAAGCGTGGCCAGCGACATCTTCACCATCGGGCGCACGCTCGCGGTGCTGCTGTTCGAATTCCGCGGCTACCAGTCGACGTACGTCAAGCGCCTGCCACCGGTCGACGAGGTGCCCGTCTTCCAGCGCTACGACTCGCTGTACCGCGTGCTGGCCAAGGCGACCGCCGAGAACCCGAACGACCGTTTCCAGTCCGCGGACGAACTGCGCGACCAGTTGGTTGCCGTGCTGCGCGAGGTCGTCGCCGGCGACGGTCAGGCGGGCCCGGCGCGGCAGTCGACGCCGTCGATGCTGTTCGGTGCGCCGACGGCATCCGGCTCGACGCTGACCTGGGACGAGCTGCCGCCACTGCATCCCGACCCGGCTGATCCCGCCGCAGCTTGGCTCGCGAGCGTGTCGATCGACGACCCGCTGCAGCGGCTCACCGCGCTGGCCGCCGCGCCGCACGACACCGTCGAGGTGCGGCTGGCCCGCGCGCGCGCCGCCATCGAGGCCGGGCAGTTCACCGATGCCGACGCGATCATCGAGCAGATCCTGACCGATGATCCGTGGGAGTGGCGGGCGGTGTGGCTGGCCGGGCTGGCCGCCCTCGCCCGAAACGACGCGGCAGCGGCCACCACCGCGTTCAACACCGTGCTGAGCCAGGTGCCCGGCGAGCTCGCTCCCAAGCTGGCGCTCGGCCTGGCGTGCGAGCTGAGCGGTGAACGCGACCTTGCCCAGGGGCTGTACCGCACGTGCACGGCGGTCGACGCCAACTACGTCGCACCGGCGGCATTCGGGCTCGCCCGCACGGCGCTGGCCACCGGCGACGTCGACGGCGCACTGGCCGCTCTTGACCTCGTCGGCCCGACCAGCGGCGCATACGTCACCGCCCGGCGCACGCGCGCCGACATCCTGGCGGACAGCGACAAGGGCCTGCCGGCTCTGGCCGACGCGGCCGCGACCATCGAGTCGGTGCCGGTCGACCCACGCGAACGCCAGCTGCTCGTCGCAAAGGTGCTGACCCGGGCGCTCGATCATGTTCGGCGGTCCGGCGCCGAGCCGCAGACGCGGGTCGCCGGCGTATCGGCGACCGAACCCGAGCTGCGGGCCGGCGCCGAGCGGGCCTTTCGCCAGCTCGCGTCGCTCACGTCCGATCGGGCGGAACGCGTCCGGCTCGTCGATGCGGCCAACGCTGTCCGGCCGCGGACTCTCGTATGACATGTCCCAGCTGCGGCGTCGCCGTGGGCGCCGACTTCGCGTTCTGCGAGAACTGTGGAGCGACCCTGACACCCTCCGCGGCCAGCGCCCCGGCGCCGGAACGCGACCAGTCCGCGCGCACCCAGCTGCTCACGCTGCACGCCGAGCCGGACGTGCCTCCGGTGCCGCTGTGCGCCGAGTGCGGCGGCGCTGTGGGCGATGACGGCTGGTGCACCGTGTGCGGGG
>JBPYES010000223.1:0-7691 GCA_051984825.1 Jatrophihabitantaceae bacterium | reverse complement strand
CAGGCTGCACGTCGTCACCGGCGGGACGCTACCGGTCCGGCACGCCGGGACGAACATGAAAGGGTTGTGGCATGACGCTCGATGTTGTCGCGGTCCGGGCCCGGTTCCCTGCGCTGACCGCCGGTGCCGCGCACTTCGACGGGCCGGGTGGCTCCCAGACACCGGACACGGTGGCGCGGGCAGTACGCGACACGTTGGTGTCGCCGATCGCCAACCGCGGTTCGATTACACGCGCCGAGCAGAACGCCGAGGCCGTCGTGCAGGCGGCACGGTCGGCGATGGCCGACCTGCTCGGTGCCGATCCGCAGGGCATCGTGTTCGGGCGCAGCATGACCCAGCTGACTTTCGACATGGCGCGAACACTCGCCAAGACCTGGTCCGCGGGTGACGAGGTCGTGGTCAGTCGCCTCGATCACGACGCGAACGTGCGTCCCTGGGTGATCGCCGCCGAGACGGCCGGCGCCACAATGCGGTGGATCGACTTCGACCCCGTGTCCACCGAGCTCACTGTCGACCACGTGACGGACCAACTCGGCGAGCGCACCCGGCTCGTCGCGCTCACCGGCGCCTCGAATCTGCTCGGCACACGTCCTGACCTCACGGCAATCGCAGACCAGGTTCACCGCGTCGGCGCCCTGCTCTACGTCGACGGAGTGCACCTCACCGCGCACGCCGGCATCGATGTCGCGGCGCTGGGCGCGGACTTCTTCGCCTGCTCGCCGTACAAGTTCTTCGGCCCGCACTGCGGCGTCCTGGCCGCCAGCCCCGACTTGCTGGACGATCTGCACCCGGACAAGCTCGCCCCCTCGACCGACGACGTTCCCGAACGCTTCGAGCTCGGGACCCTGCCCTACGAGCTGCTGGCCGGGACGACCGCCGCCGTCGACTTCATCGCAGACCTCGCCGCCACGACCGGGAACCGACGCCAGCGCATCGTCACGTCGATGCACGCTGTTGACGAATATGAAGATGTGCTGCGGCAGCGCATCGAACTGGGCCTCGCCGACTTGAATACAGTCACGCTGCACTCGCGCGCCCGGCACCGCACCCCGACGCTGCTGATCACCTTCGACAACCGCAGCGTGGATGACGCTTACCGCTTCCTCGCTGAGCTCGACGTCAACGCTCCCGCAGGGACGTTCTACGCCTACGAACCCGCGCGCCGACTCGGGCTCGACGAGGGTGGATTGCGAATCGGCCTGGCGCCCTATACATCCGATTCGGACGTGGACCGGCTGCTCGACGGGCTCCGCAAGTTCGTCGACTGAGCCGATCTGCTGTGCGGGCCTGAAGATCGTGATTGATCTGTGGCCGCTGAGCGACCCATTTGAGCTGTAACGGAAACCGGTTTGTGCCCTGCGCTCTCAAGGCCATCGATAACGTCACGAACGGTGCAGCGGAGATCGCTCGGGAGGGCCAATGCAATCTGGGCTGGCGTGGCGTGCGCTGCGCCATCGGCGCGGCCAGGCGATCGTGCTCGGTCTGCTGTCCGGAATCGTCGTGGCCGCCTGCGCGTCCGGCCCGTTGTACGAGCGAGCGGTCGAGCAGGCGTCGTTGCGCACGGCGCTCGATCATGCCCCGGTGAGCGTTCGCGGGCTGACCGTGAACTCCATCTCGATGCCTGACGCGGCGACCTATCGCCATGAGATGCGCGACGCCGCCCGGCTGTTCGGAGCTCCCCTCTTCGGCGCCGAGCTGAGCACCCAGTTCCTCCGCAAAGGGCCGCCGCTGCTCTCACCGCTGGTGAGCCGGACCGACATGTGCGCGCATCTGACGCTGGTTAGCGGGCGTTGCCCGACGGCGACAGGCGAAGTGATGGTCAGCGATCGGATGGGGCGGGCCCGTGGCTTGCGCGTCGGTGGTACCTACACCCTCGCGCCGGAGACCGGCGATCCGACCGAGCCCGCCCCCAAGGCGGCCGCGTATCCCGCGCACGTCGTCGGTTGGTACCAGCCGCCGGCAACGACCGCGACCGACTACTGGTTCGACCACGACCGCTACTGGCCCGGCGTCACGACCGGCCAGGTCTCGTCGCCGACCGGGGGACCGACCGCGAGCGACGCCATGTTTACCGTCACGGCGACTATCGACGACGTCATTCGGCGTGCCGGCGCAATCTCCTTCATCCAGTCGCGGTTCTTTGACGCCCCGCTGACGGTCTCCCGTGTCGGCCTGGACCAACTGCCATTGCTGCGGACCACCATCAACCGCCTTCAGGGCGAAGCGGTCAACCAGCAGAGCCACCCCGATGAGCAGGGCGACGTCAGCGCAGTCCTGACCGGGCTGCCGGACCTGCTTACGCCCGTCGACCACGACCGGCGCATCGCGCGGTCCGTCGTGCCGCTACTGGCCGGCCAGCTCGCCCTTGCCGCACTGATCGTGTTCGCAGTCGCCGTGCTGGCGGCGGCCGAGCAGCGCCGCCCCGAGCTCGCGCTGGTTCGGTTGCGGGGCGGCACTCGGCTGCGAGCCGCCCGGTTCCTCACCCGCGAGATCGGGCTACTCGTGGCAGCCGGCCTGGCGGTCGGGTTGCTCGCCGCGTGGCTCGTGGCCGAGCTCGCGTGCCACCGCTGGCTGGTGTCCTCCATCCGGCCCGAACTGCGCTGGCCGGTGCTCGCGGCCGGCCTCGGTTCGGCCCTGCTCGCGATACTCGTCGTCGTGGTGGTGGCGCTGCGCACCACCGGACAGCCGATCGGAGCAATGCTGCGCCAGGTGCCGCCGCGCCGTTCCCGCCTCGGGCTGGGCGTGCTGGAAGCAGTGGTCGGCGCGCTGGCCCTGGCCGGCATCGTCGTGATCAGTTCGGGCAGCCGCGACAACCCGGTCGCAGTGGTGACGCCGAGCCTGATCGGATTGCTGGCCGGCATGATCGCCGGGCGGGTGCTGGTACGCGTGGCTCCGGTCGTCGGCCGGCGGGCGTTATGGCGGGGTCGTCTCGACGGCGCGATGGCTGCGTTCCAGCTCGCTCGCCGGCCGGGCGCCCGACTGGCCGTCACCCTGCTGTGCCTCACCACGACGCTCGCCGTGTTCGCGGCGGACGCGTGGACCGTGTCGGCTCGTAACCGGACGGCCCGGGCCGGTGCTCAGATCGGAGCCCCGGTAGTGCTGCACGTCGACGCGACGTCGGTGACTCAGCTGCAGCGTGCTGTCCGGGCCGCCGATCCGTCCGGACGCTACGCGACGCCGGTGATCGTCCAGCAACCTCCGGGCGTCGACGCGGAACCGGTGATGGCCGTGGACCCGGCACCGTTCGCTCGCATCGCGCAGTGGGGCTGGCCAGACCTGCGGCCGAGCGCCACCCAGCTTGCGGCGCTCAGCCCCCCGACGGCGCCACCGATCCCGATCAAGGGCACCACGTTGCAGCTGCGGATGGGGCCGATCCGGATCGCCAACGACGGGCCCGCCTCCGCCGACGTGGACGGACCCTTCCGGCCGCCGTGGCTGCGGGTGTACCTACGGCGCAGCGACGGCTCGGTCGTCAGCTCGGACTTCGGCCCGCTCGTTACCCGGCAGTCGGCATCGACGCTATCGGGCTACGTCTCGTGTGCAGCCGGATGCACCCTCAGCCAGCTCGGCATCACACGCTCTCCGACCGACCCCAACATGGCCGAGGTCGACGCGAGCATCAAGTCGCTTGCGGTCGGGGTGCCGGGGGCAATGGCTCCGGTTGACCTGCGCGGCTCGCGGGACTGGCTCGCGGTGCCGCCGGTGGGGGCGCCCGCCGATGACTCGACCTCGTTGGAGATCCGGCACGTCGGTCCTGGCATTCGGATCGTGGCCCTGTGCGGCACTGCGGGCGCGCTCGCGCAGCACCTCGATATCCCAGTCGTTTTGCCTGCCCTGATAGCCGGTCCGGCCCCGGACGCGCGCGACGAGCTCGACCACCTCAGCGCCAACAACCTGGACGGGCGGGTCGCTGCGTTCACCTCGGTCGGGCAGATGTCGATCAGCCCGCGCCTGGGCGCCCGGGCGATGCTCGTTGACATGACGCTGGCCGCCCGCTCGGCCGGGTCGATCGCCGACGCGGTGACCCTCGGCGAGAGCGACCCGATGGTGTGGCTGGGACGCGACAAGGACCGACGCGAGCATGCGCTGGTCACCAGCCTTGCCAAGGCCGGCGTGCACGTCACTGCCCGCGAGACGTCGGCCGCCCGGCTCACGCACCTGTCAGCCTCCGCCCCGGCCTGGTCGATGCAGCTGGCGATCACGACGGGCATCATCGCCGCCTTGACGGCCGCGGGGCTGCTCGTCATGGGTGTGGCGGCCACCCGACGTTCCCGCCGCGACGACCTGTCGGCCCTGCGGGTCGTCGGCGCGTCCCAGTCGCAGCTGCGGCGCGGCGCGGTGTTCGAGCAGCTCGTCGTGGTGATCTGCAGTGTCGTCATCGGTGCCGCCGTAGGCCTGATCGGTGCGCACCTGGCCCTGCCGTCCATTCCGATATTCGTCGACGACCAGCCGGTTCCGCCGATCCGGCTGCACATCGCGTGGCCGGCCGCTCTCATCGCCACGGGGTTGCTCGCTGCCGGGTTGGGGCTGACCAGCACGCTCGCCGCGCTCCGGCTGACGCGATCAGTCGGCGGCCACCAGCTCCGGGAGGGCCAGCGATGAGCGGTATCGGGGTGACCGCCCGCGGCCTCGTGCACGTCTACCGCATCGAGGGCAACGACGTGGTCGCACTGACCAGCGTGGATCTGGAGGTGGCCGCCGGGCAGATGCTGGGCCTGCTCGGACCGTCCGGATCGGGCAAGTCGACGCTGCTGAGCCTGCTGTCGGGGCTATTGCGGCCGACGGCCGGCAAGCTGCGTGTCGGCGACCATGACCTGTCCGCGTTGAGCGGGCCCGAGCTGAACCGGCTGCGTGCTCTGGAGGTCGGCAGCGTCCTGCAAGGCGCGCCACGCAATCTGCTGCCGTATGCGTCGCCGGAACAGAACGTCGCGTTCGCCCAGGCGGCTGCCCGCCGCTTCGGCCGCACCGATCTGGCCGCTCCGCGCGAGGTGCTGGACCTGCTCGGTCTGGGCGATTCGGCCCGACGTCGCCTGGTCGAGCTCACGCCGGGACAGCTGCAACGGCTGGCCGTCGCCGTCGGCATGGCGTCCATGCCCGGACTCCTGCTGGCCGACGAACCGACCAGCCAGCTCGACCACGCCTATCGCGACGAGGTGCTGGACGCGATCGCCACGGTCAACCGCACCGTGGGCACAACGGTGATCGCGGTAACCCACGACCCCGAAGTCGCGGCCCGGATGCCCCGCACGATCACCATCCGCGACGGGCGCATCGGCTCGGAAGGCCACGCCGGCGAAGAGTTCGCCGTCGTCGGCGGCGACGGGTCGGTGCAGCTGCCGCCCGATGTGTTCGCCGCGATCCCGGCCGGCTCGCTGCTGCGAGTGCGACTTGCCGACGGCGTCGTGTCGCTCACGCCGCTCGACCGAGGAGACGCTCCGACCGATCGGCAGGACGCGCCGTGACCGAGCTCCGAGCCGAGGCAGTGGCTGTCCGGTACGGGCCGGTCGAGGCCGTACGTAGCGTGACCCTGGCCGCCCGCCGCGGAAACTTGATCGCGGTGACCGGGCCGTCCGGGGCCGGCAAGACGTCCCTGCTGTCGGCGCTGGCCGGCGTACACGCACCGGCGGTCGGCACCGTAACCCTGGACGGAATCCCGCTGGGCGATCGCGACGACGCCGTCTCTCGCGGTGTCGTCTACATCCCGCAGGGCAACGCGCTGGTGCTCGTCCTGACCGCTCAGGAGAACGTCGCGGTGCCGCTGGTGGCCCGGCGACGCCGCGTTGCGCATGCCCGGGAGGCGGCGACGGAGGCCCTGGCAGCCGTCGGGCTCGGCGAGGCCGGCGACCAGTTGGTCGAGGAACTGTCCGGCGGGCAGCAGCAGCGGGCAGCAGTTGCCCGCGGGTTGGCCGAGAAAGGCCGGGTGCTGCTGGCCGACGAGCCGACGAGCGAACTGGACGCGAGCAATCGGGCGCGGGTCACCGACCTCCTGCGCGCCGAGGCCGCCCGCGGCGCCGTCGTGATCATGGCGACCCACGACCCGGAGGCTGCCGCGACCTGCGATGCCGAGCTGCGTCTGGACGAGGGCAGCGCCCGGTGGGTACGAGACGACCGGACCGCCGCGGCCCCGTGATCCGATTAGCGGTTGCTGGCGTGGCGGCCGGCTCAAATCTGCACCTTCGGGCAGAGCCAATCGCCTTATTGGGCAGATGGCGCTCGTGGCCAAGCACCGCCGGGCGGCCGGAAAGTAGCCTCGAACGCGATACGGTTGCTGCAGTCACCATCCGGCGTGAGGCATATGCCGGGGCACACCGCTAGTTCGGGTGATTCGGTAACTCCGAGAACGAGTGGTGATGGGCGAATTCCGACGGCAGGCACGCAGGGGTACGCACGCGGTTGAATTCAACCGCCGGCAGTGGCGGCAACCCTATGTCGGCGTGAGGGACAGCGTCTCACCCGCGGTCGCTCAGGTCCTGTCTATGCAGCGCCTGGCCGGCAACCGGGCGGTGTCCAAAGCCGTCCGCGGAGGGACGCCGGCTGACGGCCGTGGCCTCTCCGACGAGGAAGCCGACCTCCGGCAACAACTGCAGCGCGCCGACGCGGGCGTGCCGCCGGCCGCGCTCAAGCCCATTGCGGTTCGCAACGGCCCAGGGCATGTGCCGATCGATACCGCGGACGCGGCCGGAATGGAGATTGACATCACCCTCACGTCTTCCAATGGCGTGGATGCCGATATGGCCAGCATTCTTGACAGTGAGCAAGTAAGTTCGTCGATCAATCACACGGGCTCGTATGCCGCGCTGCCGTCCCGGCGCAGCAACAACAGCGGTTACATGCCCGGTTACCCGATCCCCGCCGACCATCACAGCGAGGGCAAGGCAGACATCATCGATACCGCCGATAACCACGGCGGGAACGGCAGCTTCGAACGGCTGCAGCTCGACACTTGGAAGCCAACAGCCGCCGGCGCGGAGGCCGCAATCCCTGATTCTGGATATGTTATTAAGAGAACTATCATCACCAATGGCAAGGAAATAAGATATCGCACTGAAAAGAGTCCTCGTGCGTGCACGGTCAACGGATTCACGACCACGGCTGGTCCGTCCCCGGCGCAGTCCGAGGAGGTCCAAGTCAGGCCGCCGGCACCTGCCCCGGCACCAGCTGCGCCCGCCCCTGCCCCCGCCAGACCCGCTCCTTGATGGGCATTCCCTGACTTTCTCGGACTATGGTCGACTCACTATGAATAACGGCCCGTCTTTTCGTCAGGTCGATCGGCTGCTGTCGCTGTCGAGCGAGGATGAAGCATTGCTCGCTACATACGACTCATTCGATGACAAAGGATCGCCGACGCGGGGGTATCGCCTGACGATCTTGTGCGCGAACTTGTCGGTCGGCGTCGAGGACACGGTCAGGATTCTGCACGTCTGCGAATCGGTGGCTGAGACATCGCCGCTGTATGTCATGGGCCCGAAGCCCGTGTGGGGCGAGTACGTCGACGACGTGCTGGCGACCGAGCCGCCGCCGAAGGGCAGCGACCCGTTCGTGCCGACGTCGTACGACGGGCGGGTACTGCCCGGGCCCGGCAAAGACACGAACTATGAAGTCACCCGGTACCGCTTCACGACGCCGGGGGCCCATACGGTCCACTGGCGGCTCGAGCCCAACGTCTCGAACGTCTTGCGCTTCACGGTGAC
>JBPYES010000222.1:0-2286 GCA_051984825.1 Jatrophihabitantaceae bacterium | reverse complement strand
CAGGCAGCAGGGTCACCTCGTGGACCTGGTAGTGGCGCCCCTGGTAGGACACCTGCTCCCCCGACCAGTAGCGGGCCAGCAGCTCCAGCCCCTCATCGAGGCGCTCGGCTAGCACGACCGGGTCGGTGGGCTCGCCGAAGCTGCCGAATTCGTCCTCGATCGGCCCACCCAGGCCGGCCCCGAAGATCACCCGCCCGCCGCTGAGCGCATCGAGCGTGGCAACCTGCCGGGCAAGTTGCTCCGGACGCCGGCGTGCCACCGGCGTGACCAGGGGGCCCAGCCGGATCCTGGAAGTTGCCAGCGCCGCGGCGGTCAACAGGATCCATGGGTCGCCGAACGGCTGCCCGCGCCGTGCAGCTTTGCTGTGCACGAGGTGGTCCCAGACGAACACCCCGTCCCAGCCGGCCTGTTCTGCCGCGGCGGCCACCTGCGCCACCGCACGTGGATCGGCGAAGTCACCGAAGTTGGGCACATTGATCGAATAGCGCATCCGGCCATGCTTATCCACGCGCGCGCCCGGGGCAACCCGGACCCGCGCGGGAAACCGCTACTGCCCGGCGGCCGACCAGCGCTGCCGAGCGTCGCGGCGCCCGGTATCAGTCAGCTCGCCGAACAACCGCAGCCGTGCCATGCCGCCGTCCGGGTAGATGTCGAGTCGCACCTCGGTGGCCGGCGGTGCGTCGTCGAGCAGAAACCGGTGCTGCGTGTCCGGCTGCAGTCGCGTACGCGGGAGCAACTCTGACCAGTCGCCGGACGTGCGGCCGCGCAGCGCGGCCCAGCCCGGAGCGTTATGCACGAAGTAGCTCGTGTCGAGCTCGGCGAGCCGCACCCGGCCTTCGCCGGCGAGTCGCACACTGACCCAGTCGTTGCCGGCGTCGCGGCGCCGGGCCGTCTCCCAGCCGTCAGCCGTCGTGCGAGCCAGGCCCGGCAAGATCAGGTTGTTGGGCGAGCTGTAGAACATGTCGGAGCAGCCGATGACGCGCCCGCCGTTCTCCAGTGCCGCGAGATCAACGATGCCGATCTCCAACCGGGCGGGATCGGGGACGACCTCGCCGTGAACGCGAAGTCGCGCCACGCCACCGTCCGGGTAGATCGAGAGCCGCACGTGCGTCCACCGATGACGCGACGTGACCGGGAAGGCGTTCTCGTCGGTGTCTCCCTTGATGGCCGTGCGGCCGACGATCGGATGCCAGGTGGCGTCCAGCAGCTCGTCGACCGACGGGTAGCCGTCGACGCACGCTGCCTCGACCGATGCCTCGGGTGGGAAGTTGCCTTTGAACCACGCCGTGTCGATGACGACGCCGTGGACGATGCCAGGCGCACCGAGCCGCACGATCGCCGCGTCGTTTCCGGGCGCGCGCCGGCGCCGGGTCTCCCAGCCGTCGTAGACCTTGCCTCGGTGCCCGAACGACTCGGCGTCGAAAGTCGGGGGCGCCGGCAAGATGAGGTGCTGCCGCTCGGCGAACGACTCGTCGTTGGCCCACACAACGCTGCCGCCGAGTGTGCGCGCCGCAAGATCGGGCAAGGTGCGGAAGTCCGGGTGCGTCACGTCGCCCCTCGCACGAGCAGTCGGCCGTGCGGCCAGTCGTCGACGGGTCGGCCGCGCAGCCAGGTGCGCCGGGCCACGCCCGTCAACTCGCGCCCTGCGTACGGCGTGATGGGGTGCCGATGATGCAGCCTCCCGGGCTCGACGACGAACCCCTCGTCCGCGGCGAACGCCACCAGGTCGGCGTCGGCATCCACCGCAATGCGGCCCTTGCGGTGCAGCCCGGCCAGCTCGGCCGGCCGCTCCGCCATCCACCGGACGACATCCGGCAGGCCGAAGCCACGTGATCGGGCCTGCGTCCAGACGATCGGCAACCCGAGTTGCAGCGAAGCGATGCCGCCCCAGGCGGCCCCGAAGTCGCCGTCGCCGAGCCGCTTGAGCGCCGGCGGTGCCGGTGAGTGGTCGCTGACGATCATGTCGATAACGCCGTCGGCAAGCCCCTGCCAGAGCGCCTCGCGATGGCCGGCGTCGCGGATAGGCGGGCAGCACTTGAACTGCGTAGCGCCGTCCCGGATCTCCTCTGCAGCGAACGTCAAATAGTGCGGGCACGTCTCTGCGGAAACGCGCACGCCGTCGGCCTGTGCCGCGGCCAGCGCCGGCAGTGCCGCGGCGCTCGCCAGGTGCAATATGTGGACCCGCAGCCCCGTTGCACGCGCACCGTCGATCACCCGCTCGACCGCGCGGACCTCTCCCTCCGACGGCCGCGACGCGAGGAAGTCGCGGTACACCCGGCCGTGCGC
>JBPYES010000221.1:0-3360 GCA_051984825.1 Jatrophihabitantaceae bacterium | reverse complement strand
GAAGTCGCCGGTCGAGGCGAGCACGCTGACGTTATGCGCGGCGGCTGACTTGAAGGCGCCGCGCAGGTTCCCGAGGGCGGCCGCGCCGTTGAACGTCTGCTCCGAGGCGCCGAAGCTCTGGCTGATGACCTGGGCGAGCCCATTGTCAATGACGTACTGCTCGGAGTTCATCATCTGTGGCAGGCCCTGGACTCCCAGGGTCTCCGCGGTGGGCGTGGTTACCAGCAGCACGTTCGCTCTCGGTGCCACAGCGTGCACCCATTCGACATCCAGCGAGACCTCGACGATCCAACCGCTTCGGTCCTGCTTGCCCACGCTGTTAGCAGTGGGCGGCGCGCCGGTCGTGTCCGTGCATGCCTGGACGCACAGGACGTCGAACTTGGGATCACCAGGGGCGCAGACGTGATTGGCTTCACCACACATATGCGGCAGGCCGAACTGCGTATTGAAGTTGTTCAGGTCGGTGCGGATCGTATTGCTGCCGAACGAGTCCACGACCGCGACGGTGACGCCCTGACCCTGATTGCCGGCCGCGTACAGAGCGCTCAAGTTGTATGCGTTCTGCAGCGCAGCCGGTGCGAAGCAGCGCCGGCCCTGGGCCACGCACTGGGCTTCGCTGGGTGGCGTGAGGGCAGCGCTGACCTGCTGGAAGTCGACCGCCAGCGGCCGCGGCACCGCCGTGACGGCGCTTTGGACCGGCGGAGACGCCCACATCGCTGCTGATAGAAGCACCGCCACCAGTACTGGCAGTCGGCGCGTGAAAACCACTCGAGACAGTGCTCTCATCCACGTACCCCTTTGCACGTGTGCGCTCTATTTGCGGGCGCGGTCCGGACCGAACAGGCTGGCTGATTCTGGTGACGACCGACTGCGCTGTCAATACTCTGCGCGAGTCGCAGATCATGCCTGCCTAACCGTGAAAGCGACTAGCCCGGCGATTCGTATCGGCAGAGGCGGAATGCCGGCAGATACCGGCCGGAAATATTCGCCGAACGGCTGAACCACCCGCCGCCTGCTACGTAGTTCGTAGTGGATGGGTATCTCTGCTGGCCCCCAGCCAGGCGCTCTCACCGCATCCGGCCAGCACGGACACCGGCCGTATCCGCGGCCAGGGGAGGTTCCTCATGCGATCACCGCTCAAGGCGCTACTGATCACCGCCTCACTTGTCGCCGCCAGCCTCGGCGCCGCCGTTCCCGCCGTCGCCGACGAGCTCGCGCCCACACTGAACACGACGAACTTCGCCTGCAGCAACGGCGTCTGCGAGGTGGGTCCCGGCAACGTAGGCATGCCGTTCGGGGCTGGGCTGATCGCCGTCGGCGAGCAGTGTGGCACCGAGGGGCAAACCATCCCCGAGGTCACGAAGGTGGCCAGCGGCAGCCTGCCGCGAGGACTGCAGTTCGGATTTCCGGGGGCGGCGACACAGATCTCAGGCACCCCCACGAAGGCCGGGACGTACTCGTTCGCCGTGCAGCTCAACAACATCAACTACGCTTCCGGGCAGACTTGCGGGCCGACCGGGACCCAGCAGCTCACCATCACCGTCGGCACCGGCAGTTCCGACCGGCCCGCGGGGGTTAGGGCGAGCTACAACGGGCACTTGTTCCGGCTGAGCGTCTCGGGGTACGACGCCAACGTCAGTTTGCTGTGGTCGGCGTCGGTGACCTCGACCGGCAAGGTGATCTTCTCGAACCAGCCGAATGCCGTCACGTCAGATAACGGCAACTTCGGGGTGAGCGACCACATCAACGACCCGTGCGGCCACGCCTCATGCAACCTCACCGTGACCAACAGCCTCGGGTTCTCGGCGACGGTAACCATGCCGCCCCCCACGTACTGAGCCGCAAGAGCCTTCTTCGGTACCGGCTCCTGCGCATCGCCGCGGGCCCTGCCGCGCACGACGACATCTGCCCGCCTGATCGCCTGACCGTGGCACGGAGAGTGCGGGCGGCGGCCGGGCCGGCGAAACACCAGAGACCGCGAGCGCACAAGTTCCGCGGTCAAAGTTGGAAGGAGAACATCGTGAGCCGGTTACGTGTTGCACGCCTCGTCTCCCTCGCTGTGCTGGCGGTGGCCGCCGGCGTGCCGGCAACGACCTTTGTTGCGGCCCCGGCGGCGGCTGCGACGTCCTACGCGGTCACCGATCTGGGTTCGCTCGGATTCGGGGGAACCGTCGGCTCCGGGATCAACGCCAAGGGTCAGGTGACCGGCTACTCGTACCTGTCCACACTGGTGCCGACCCCGGAGTGCCCGCCGGTGTACGGCAACACGAAGAAGACCTGCGTGGAACACCCCTGGCACGCGTTCTCGTACAGCAACGGTCAGATGACCGATCTGGGCACGCTGGGCGGGAACTTCAGCACCGGGTCCGCGATCAACCTGTCGGGATGGGTGGTCGGCGCGTCGAGCACCAGCAATGGGGGCAGTGACGCGTTCTTGTGGAACGGCAAGAAGATGCTCGACCTGGGGAAGCTGGCGCCGCTGTCCGGGTCGGACAGTTGGGCGAGTGGGGTCAACGACTCCGGCGAGGTGGTCGGCGGCACCTGGGCGATCGGCGACGTGGAGCACGCATTCCTGTACAGCAACGGCACCATGACCGCGCTGCCCGAGCCCGGCTTTACCGACGGATCCGCCTGCGAGGCCATGTCAATCAACAACGCCGGCCAGATCGCCGGCGTGTGCGCCGCTGCGAGCGGCGATACCCGCCTGGTGCTCTGGCAGCACGGCACGGTCACCGACCTGGGCGTCCTCGTCACGCCGGGCACCAATCCGCCGGGTGTGCCAGCCTTGTCGAACAACAACACCGGCCAGATCGCGGGCACGGTACGCGTGAACGGCACGACGGAGGGATTCTTGTTCAGCAACGGCACGATCGCCAACCTGGGCAGCTTCCTCGCGGCGTCGGTCAACGACAACGGCGTCATGGTCGGCGGCCCCTCAATCGACAGCGGCGGCACAGTGCAAGACCTCAACACCCTGATACCAGCCGGGTCCGGCTCCCAGATCCAGAACGCCACCGCCATCAACGACAACGGCCAGATCGTTGCTGACGGCCTGCTGCTGACCCCGAACTGACGGCCCGGTCAGTCGAGGCTGACGGCGAAGACGTGCAAGGCCGGTACGCCTGCGGTGGCACCGACGCTGACGTCCGGGAGGATCAGCTCCGCCACTGTCTTCGCCGGGTCCAGGGTCGCGCTGCGGTAGTAGATGTTGACCGGGGTGTGGTCCTGGGTGTTGTTCGGGCGGTTGCGGTACGGCGCGGTGATCGCCGGGTCGCTGCCCGCCGGCGGCGTCCCGTACCAGTCGGGCACGGACAGGGTGAACGTCTGCGTGCTCCCGTCGGTGTAGAGCACGCTCGCCTG
>JBPYES010000220.1:0-18342 GCA_051984825.1 Jatrophihabitantaceae bacterium | reverse complement strand
GCGACAGATTTGTCTGTCCGCGCCTATGCCGTTCGTCCAAGAGGTTGAAGGCGAGGATTGACTCGAAAGGACGCTCGACATGGCGAAATTCATCTACCTCTACCGTGGCCCGGCGACGCCGATGTCCGAACTCACGCCGGACGAGGGCGCCGAGCGACGAGCCGCGTTCGGCGCCTGGATGGAGAAGGTCGGCGAGGCACTCATCGACGTCGGCAGCCCGTTTGGGACGAGCGCCTCCGTTCGCAACGACGGCACTGAAGGAACAGCCGGCGGCCTGATCGGCTACACGATCATCGAGGCCGACGATCTCGCTGCGGCGAAGGCGCTCACCGACGGACTCCCGTTCTTGTCCAACAGCGACGGGAAATCCGCGGTGGAGATCTTCGAGCTGCTGCCGATGTAAGGAAGGGCGCACTCCGGCACGGTGCACTCGCGACCGCGGCATGAGCGGGCCTTGTACCGTCCCGCTCATGCCGAGTCGTTGGGATGGCGATGACGTCGGGCGCGGCATCGGGGGACGCCGAGCAGCTGGTCGCAGGAGCCCGCGAACTGATCGCTGCGTTCAGTGAGCCGACGTGGGTGGCCGAGCAACCAGAGGCCCATCTTCGGCCCCATGTCGGACAGTGGTGTCAGCAGGACGGACGGCTTGCATTGCAAGGCGCCTCGATCGATGACCAACACGCCTACGTCCTTGATCTTGAGTGGCGCGGCGACTCCGCAGGGTTTGGCCAGGCCAGAGCGGCAGTGTTCTCGCTCATCGGGTCGTTTGCCGAAAGCGCTACTTACGTGCGACAGCACCGGGCTCGCAGCCACACTGATGTCTCCGATGCGCGTCTTTGGTTCGAGGTCGGCACGGGTGAGCTCGCTCCCGACACGAGGTTCCATCCTCACGGCCACGCCGTCGTCATCAACGTCCGTGGAGTCGCCTAGAGCACCTCGCTGTTGCTGTCCTCGACTACGAGCACCTCGCCGTCACGCAGCGCCCAGTGCGGGCGTCCGGCCACGGCATACGCGGCGGCGAGAGCGTCGCACGCGGCCGTCTCGGGATGACCGGGAGAACGCACGTGGGGCACGACCGGCCGGTCGAGCAGAGCCAGCCCGGTCGTCAACGGGTTGGCCACTGCGTTGACGTTGTCGACTCGCTCGAGGCCGGTCAGATCAGGTGCCAGCACGCAGGCTCCGGCGCTGTATCCCGCATAGACGATCGCATTGCGCCGGATCAAGTCGATCAGCACCTCATCGGCGCCGGAGTCGGCCAATACCCGCCGCAGCACGAACACGTTTCCACCGCGCACCCAGACGATGTCGAAGCTTGCGAGCTGACCGGTGACCCCGGGCTGGCGCAGGTCGAGCTCGGCTACATCGAGCCCGAGCGCGCCGAGATCGGCGAGCTCCTGTTGCACTCCGCTGGTCCGCTCGGCGACCGGCTGCGCATCCATGGCATTCGCCACGACCGCGGTGCGCCGGCCGCTCGCCAGGCTGAGGAGCCTATCGGGATGATCGCCGACTCGAAACGACGACAGGTACAAACGCACAGCAGCATCACCGCCGGGTGCTGCGGTCAGGCCCCGAGTTCGGTGGGGACATCGGCAAGACCTCGGCTAGAAAGTCGCAGGCCGCTTGGAACGCGCGCCGGTCCGCCGCCGCGTCGTATGCCACCCCGGGGATGGCTCCGGGGACCGCGTCCGCGTGTGTAAAGCCGTGCACGGCATTGCCGTACACAATCAGCTGCCAGTCCGCCGCGGCCTGCTGCATCTCGTCGATGAACGCCGTGACGTCCTTTAGCGGTACGTGTGGATCCTGGGCGCCATGGCAGACGAGGATCTTCGCGTGGACGCTGCCAGCAGCGGCGGGTCGCGCGGTGGCGAGGCTTCCGTGCATGCTGATCACGCCGGCGAGGTCGGCTGCGTTTCGCGCCAGCGTCAGCACCGTCATACCGCCGAAGCAGTAGCCGATGGCCGCGCACGGTTTGGCGACCATGGGCAGGGCCCGCAGCGCCTCCAATCCGGACCCTGCGCGTCGCAGGAGCAGATCCGGGTTGTCGCGCATCGCGGTGAGCGCAGCCACTACTCGCTCACGATCGCCCGCGACTCCCGGGCCGAACATGTCGCAGGCCAAGACAACGTAACCGAGCGTGGCGTAGCGCCGGGCCTGCGAACGAGCATGATCGTCCAGCCCGGCGCCGCCGTGCACCAGTAGCAGACCAGGCGCTGGTTGCCCGGCTACCCCGGCCGGGCGCACCAAGAATCCGCGCAGAGGAACGTCGCCATCCGGATAGCGATGCTCGTCAGTAACGATCTCCATGGCCGATCCTCTCCGTCTCGCCGTCAGGGGAAGCGTCTTAGCTGGCGGCGAAGCGGGCTAGTGCAGCAACGTCGCGCAGCACAACTTCGCGGCCCGCGACTTCGATCCAGCCGCGCTTGGCCAGCCCCGTAAGCGCCTTGTTCAGCGACTGCCGGGTGACCCCTAACTGCGCGGCGAGCACCGACTGGCTGCCGGCCAGTTCAACTCGGTATGTGCCGTCGCGCCCGGCAACGGCGCCCGCGACCAGCAGCTTGGCAAGCCGGCGAGGCAGGTCGAGGAACAGGATGTCGCCCATCGCACCGGTGAGCCGCCGCAGGCTGCGTGCGAGTTCCATCGCGAAGGCCCGCAACGCGACCGGCTCCCGGTCGAGCAACGCCCGGACACCTGCAGCCGGTACGACGATCAGCTCGCTCGGGTCGGCGGCAACGACGTCGGCCGAGCGCGGCTTGCCGTCCAGGATCGACAGCTCCCCAAGGGTTTGGCCCGGCGCGATGTTCGAGAGCACGAACTGGTCTCCGCGTGGCGAGCTCGTCACCACGCGCAGCAGCCCCGAGCGGACTACGCACAGATGCTCGCTCGGCTCGCCGGCGAGGAAGAGCACCTGTCCGCGCGCTAGGCGGCGTAAGAACGAGAGCTCGGCCAGGGCGACGATGTCCGCCTCGCCGATGCCGCGAAATAACCCCAGAGCCCCAAGTTCGTCAGCGATCGTCACGTCTGCATCTTCACGCTCACCGCGACGCGGCGCAGCACCGACTTCACCTGATGGAACGTCAGCGGAGCGTTGCGAGAGCATCCGCGGGGAGATCCGGCCAGGGAGTGGTCACCGACGGAGCCCTCGCGCGGCACGACGAGAGGAAGCGCGCCCGCGTCCTGGACGTCGAGGCGGACGGCTTGACCGTCCGCCTCGACCACTTGGGAAGACGCCGCACCCCCGCCCGGGCCCCCCAGCCCGGCGGGCGTCCTCGCCACCTCCGCCAGCTCAACGCAGCGCACCCCAGCAGAGCCGGAATCTCATGGCTCGTGCGCCAATCCCCGTGGTGTCCCGCTGACGGAAGGAATCGTGCCGCCCGCACCATCCGCGCACAGTCACCACGACGACAGGAGACCTGTCATCCAGACGACAGGCCCACTGAACCTGGAATCAGCCGGCGGCGACCATCGCGGCGGGCCGACGCCGGGCGCGGGCGGCTGCTACTTGTCGCGCAGCGCGGTCGCCAGGGCGGCCGACGAGATGTTGGCACCGCAGGACAGGACGGCGACCGTCGCACCGGGATTGCGCCGGCCGTACTCCAACCCGGCCGCCACAGCCACCCCGGCGGCACCTTCGATGAGCTGGTGCCGCGTGTCGATGACGAATCCCAGTGCCTGGTAGATGGCCTCCTCCGATGGCAGCACCCATTCGTCGACTAGTTCCGCGCACAGCGGCAGGGTGATCGCACCCGGCTCCACGGCGCCCGCAGTGCCGTCACTGATCGTCGGGCGAGCGTCGATCTCGACGACCGATCCGGCCCGGACGCAGGCCGCCATCGCGGCGTCGTTGGCAGGCGAGGCGCCGACGACGTGCGTGCCGGGCAGGCGGGCCCGGATCGCTGCCGCGACGCCGGCGATGAGGCCGCCGCCGCCGACGGAGACCACGACCGCGTCGATGTCGCCGTTGCCGAGCTGCTCGACGATCTCCCGGCCGATGGTTCCCTGGCCGGAGACGACGTCTAGATCGTTGTAGGGGCTGATGTAGGTCGCGCCGAGCTCCTCGGCCAGCGCCCGGGCGCGCAACTCGGTCTGGCCCGGGCTGCTTCCGAGCACCCGCACCTCGGTTCCGAGGCGCTGGATTGCGGCCACCTTCACCGGCGACGCGTTCTCCGGTACACAGACGAATCCCGTGCCGCCTAGCCGCGACAGCGCGTAGGCGACGCCCAGGCCGTGGTTGCCGGTGGAGGCGGCGACGACGCCGCGGGCGCGCTGATCCTCATCCAACGTCGAGACCTTCGCGATCGCACCGCGCACCTTGAACGAGCCGGTGTGTTGCAGGTGCTCGCACTTGAGCAGAATCCGCGCGCCGCACTCTTCACTCGCGGCCGCGAACTCCTCGAGCGGCGTCCGCACCGTGTGCTCGCTGACCGTTGCGGCGACCGCCTCGGTCCGCGTGGCGACCTGCTGCGCGAGCGGCGAGACAGCGCTCATGTGCGTCGGGCGATCAGTGCGTCAGTGGCAGCCCTGTCGAGAGCGTGAATGTCCGGCACGCGGTCAGGCTAGCCGGGCAATCACGACGGCAACGCCGCAGCGCACCGCTCGTCCAAGCCTGGAAGCCGCCCCACCATCGGATCTACACTCACAGCCTGCCGCTGGGAGACGCCCCGCGCAGGCCGTAAACGGGACGCACAGCCAGGGTCGGCAAGACCTCAAGATCCACCAGGAACTGCCCGGCCGCACGCATCGTCCTCCTCGGCCAGCAGGTCGGCTTCTAACCGCCGAACCAGGAGGCGCCCATGGCCCTCAACGGGATGCCGGACGACAGTCGGTCGGCTGTGGCGCCGCTGGACGAGAAAGCCCGGCCGTCCTGGGCGGCTACGGGGCCGGCCCGGCGCTGGTGGATTCTCGGCGTGGTCGGGGTGGCGCAATTGATGGTGGTGCTGGATGCCACGATCGTGAACATTGCGCTGCCCTCGGCGCAGCGTGACCTGGGGTTCTCGAATGCCGACCGGCAATGGGTGGTGACGGCGTACTCGCTGGCCTTTGGCGGGCTGTTGCTGCTGGGTGGCCGGCTGTCGGATCTGGTCGGCCGACGGCGGATGCTGATCATCGGCCTGGTGGGCTTCGCCGCGGCGTCGGCGGTGGGTGGGGCGGCGACCAGTTTCGCGGTGCTGGTGATCGGCCGTGGCGCGCAGGGGGCGTTCGGCGCAATGCTGGCCCCGGCTGCGCTGTCGACGCTGGCCGTCACGTTCACCGACCCGGCCGAGCGTGGCAAGGCGTTCGGCGTCTACGGCGCCATCGCCGGGGCGGGCGGGGCGGTGGGGCTGCTGCTGGGCGGGGTGCTGACCGAGTACCTGTCCTGGCGGTGGTGCCTGTACGTCAACGTCATCCTGGCGGTCGTCGCCGTCGCGGGCGCCGTGCGGTTGCTGGCGCCGCAGGCCCGTGATCCGGCTGTGCGCATCGACTGGCCGGGAACGGTCCTGGTGGTCGCCGGGCTGGTGTCGCTGGTCTACGGGCTGTCCAAGGCCGAGACCTCGGGCTGGGGCGCGCCGACGACGCTTGTGCTGCTGGCGGTAGGGGCGGTCCTGCTGGTCGCGTTTGTGCTGGTCGAGCGGCGGGTCGCCCATCCGCTGCTGCCGCTGCGGATCGTGCTGAACCGCTTCCGCGGCGGTGCGTACCTGGCCATCGGGCTGTCCGCGATAGGCGTGTTCGGCATCTTCCTGTTCCTGACCTTCTACCTGCAGCTGACGCTGGCCTATTCGCCGGTCAAGTCCGGCCTGGCCTTCCTGCCGATGATCGCGGCGATCGTCGCGGCATCCACCATCTCCAGCGGAGTGCTGATGCCGCGGATCGGACCCCGGCCCCTGATCGTCGCCGGCATGGTCATCGCGGCGGGCGGCCTGAGCCTCCTGGCTGCGCAACTGGGACTGCACAGCAGCTACCTGAACTCGATCCTGCCCGCCCTGCTCCTGGTCGGAGCCGGCCTGGGCCTCGTGTTCGGCTGTGCGCTGAACGCCGCGACCTACGACACCGGCGCCGCGGACGCGGGCGTCGCCTCGGCTTTGGTCAACACCAACCAGCAGGTCGGCGGCTCGATCGGCACCGCGCTGTTGAACACGATCGCCGCCAGCGCGCTGAGCAGCTACGTGCTGGCCCACGGGCCCGGCCCACTGGTGCTGGCCCAGGCGGCGGTGCATAGCTACGTCGTAGCGTTCTGGGTTTCGGCCGCGATCCTGGCCGGCTCCGCAGTCATCTGCGCGCTGGTGCTGCCCTCCGGCATCCTTGCGCCAGCCGCAGGCAGGGCCGCCCTGCCCGCCGCGCAACCAAGGGAGGAGATGAGCGCACGTGACCCCCGAGCAGCAGTCGCACAGCCCTAGCCCGTCCGCCACGACCTCACCCGACCCGTCTTCTCTCCTATCCGGCGGCTCCGCGGCTCGGCCCGGTTCCGCCATACGGCTAATCACTGTGTCGGCGGCCTACGGTGCCGGCGGTAGCGTCGTCGCGCCGGCTCTGGCCGACCGGCTCGGTCTGCCCTTTCTGCAGCGGGTCACCACGTCCGAAGGCCACGTCGCCGAGCCCGGGCCGTGCGACGAGCAGCTGTCGGCGGACGAGGTCAAGGCCACCCCGGTGCACCGGCTGCTGGCCCATCTCACCCAGGCGATGCCTGCAGGGCCGACCCAGTCGCCGCCATCCACCCACCACCAGGACGAGCGTCTGCGCGGCCATGGCGAGGCCGGGATACACCAGCTGCTGGCCGGCGGCGGCGGCGTGATCCTCGGGCGGGGAGCGGCGGTCGTGCTCGGCAAGGACCGCGGCTATCACGTCCGCCTCGACGGCCCAGCCGAACGCCGCATCATGCAAGGAGCGGCGATCGAAGGCATCAGCGAGGAACAAGCGAAGGACCGCCTGCGCACGGCTGATAAGGCGCGCACGGCCTACGTCCGCCGCCTGTACCGATGCGACCCGTCCGACGCATCCCTGTACCACCTGGTAATCGACTCCACTGCGATTCCCCTGGATACGGTCATCGAGCTCATCATCACGGCCGCGCGCACCCACCAGGCAGCCGTTCCCAAGCGAAGCGAAACTGGCCAGGCGCGATAGTGAGCGGCTAGTGCGGGGGCTGCGTGGCGATGCCTGCCAGGCGTTCGACGACATATAGCCCGTCGGCCGTGCCGGCCAGTGCCGCTGTACGGCGGCCGGTCCGGCCCGGCGAGTCACCGAGCGGAGCGCCACGGCGACGATCAGCGCGTCGTCGGCGTAACCCAGCACGGGGATGAAGTCGGGGATCAGATCGATGGGACTGAGCAGGTAGACGATCAGCAGACCGAGGCGGATGCGGACGCCCCGCGGCAGCTTAGGGTCAGCCGCAAGCCGGCGCAGCAGCCGGATGACGTCGGGCACCAGCCGAAGCGTTTCGCGCAGCAAGGGCTCGTTCGGGTTGTGACGGTAGCTGCTCCACAGCAGCACGGCGAGCGCGGCATAGATCAGCAGCAGGCCGCTGACGATGCCAATGACGATCTGCCACCACATCAGCGGTCTGCCCTCCTCTCGCGCGTGCTCACGAACCAACCCGCCGGGCACCGATCATCGCTGACAAACGAGCAGCAACTCGGTGCGGTGCCGCACACCACCAGTGATCTGCGACGACGAGCGCACGCAGCGATGCTTCCAGCACCGGCTGCGCATGGCGAGTTACCGCCCGTCGATAAGCGTTGAACGGATAAGGGCTCTGCTGCGTGATTTGAGGGGAGGGAGGGGTACTTGTCCGACAGTTAGTGATCGGAGGCAAACGTGGGAAGCAGGCTCACTACCCGCAGCACATGGGCAGCCGGCGTTGCGTTACTCAGCGCGTCGCTGCTGGCCACGATGGCGGTCGCCGCCGGATCCCCGGCGGCGGCGTCCAGCCCGGCCGGCGCGGCTCCGCAGGCGCCCGCCGACTGGCCGACCTACCACGGCGACAACGAGCGCACCGCCGTGCAAAACGGGCTCAGCCCGGTGCGCTCCGCGCTGCAGCAGGTCACGTCGCTGCCGCTCGACGGCGCGGTCTACGCATCCCCGGTAGTTGTGCACGGCATGCGCTTCGTGGCTACCGAAAACGACAGCGTCTACGAGTTCGACGGCAACACGATCGTGTGGCAGACGCACCTGGGCACCCCGGTCCCGAGGTCGAGCCTGCCCTGCGGTGACATCAACCCGCTCGGGATCACCAGCACCCCGGCCTACGACCCAGGCACCGACACCCTTGTCGTGGTCGCCGAGGTCGCGAACCCGATTCAGCACATCGCATTCGGCCTCAACCCGGCCACCGGCGCCGTGCGCTGGCAGCGCAATGTCGACGTGCCGGGCGAGACCGGCATCGACCCGGTCGCCATGCAGAACCGCGCCGCCCTGCTCGTCGACAGCGGGAAGCTGTACGTCCCCTACGGCGGGCTGGCCGGTGACTGCTCCGCCTACCGCGGAAGCCTCGTCGGGCTCGACCTGAGCGCTCCCGAGACC
This sequence comes from Jatrophihabitantaceae bacterium, assembly GCA_051984825.1. Taxonomy (GTDB): domain Bacteria; phylum Actinomycetota; class Actinomycetes; order Mycobacteriales; family Jatrophihabitantaceae; genus DASXRA01. The sequence continues at coordinate 9,849 of JBPYES010000220.1, read as the reverse complement.
GCTCCGCTGACGCACTTCACGGTGCCGACCACCCGCCAAGGCGCCATCTGGCAGGGCGGCTCCGGACCGGTGGTGGAACCGGGCGGCGACCTGCTGGTGGGCATCGGTAACGGCGCGTCCGGCAGCGACGACCCGAACGGCCCGTACGACTTCACTGACTCCGTATTGAAGATCGACCCGCAGACGATGCAGATGCTGGACTCGTACTCGCCCACCGTCTGGCGCGAGGACAACGCCGCCGACCTCGACCTCGGTTCGCAGTCACCGGCTGTCGTTGGTGACTACGTGTTCATCGACGGCAAACGAGGGACCGCATACGTGCTGAACAGGTCACACCTGGGCGGCATCGGCGGAGAGGTTTCGCAAGCCCCGCTGTGCGATTCGTTCGGGGGTCCGGCCGTGAAGGGCTCGACCGTCTACGTGCCGTGCACCGACGGGCTGCGCGCGGTACGGATCAACGATGACGGCACCATGACCGTGCTGTGGCACGCCGCCTCGACCATCACCGGCTCACCGGTCATCGGGGGCGGTCGCGTCTGGTCCCTCGACCGCAGAAACGGCACGCTGGACATGCTCGACCCCGCCACCGGCGCCACGCTGGGCACGGTCAGCGTCGGTGCAGTGAACCGGTTCGCCACGCCGGCCCTGTACAACAACTCGGTCATCGTCGGCACCCTCAGCGGAGTCAGGGCCTTCAGCTGGCACTGACCCGCGCACGCGTCAGCTAACCACCTTCGCGGCCACGCATCGGCGGGCACAGCACCACCCACGGTGCCCGCCGGTGCCGGCTTCTGAGCTGGCGGTCCGGTTACCGGCGCCCGGCGAGGTAGCGGGTGAGGTGAGCGACGACGTCGCGCGCGTCGTCTTCGATGCCGTGGATGAACGTGGACTTCCGTCGCCGCAGCACGGGTAACCCGAGTGCGTACATTCCGGGGCTGTCGACCACACCGCCCTCGTGGCGTAGCTGGCCCTTCGTGTCGAGTGCGGGCACGTCGAGCCAGCGGTAGTCCGGGCGAAAGCCAGTGGCCCAGACGATCGTGCGGACCTGGCCGCTGCGCAGGTCGAGCTGCAACGGTGTCGACGCGGGCACGTGGGTCGGCGCGAAGCGTTCGGGACCATCGATGTCGCCATCGCAGCCGTCAGTCCGAGCCCACTCGTCGAACGTGTCGAGCAGGCGTGCCATTTTCAGGTCGGCAAGCGAGAACATGTTGCGCAGGCCGCCGGAGAACAGCGCGCGGCCGTCACGTACCGCCGCCCAACGGCCCACCAGGCGGACGCCGATCGCGGTGAGCGCATTGAGATCGAGGGTTGTCCGCTCCGGAGTCCCGACGAGCTGCGGCGAAGGTAGCCGCCGAGCCCGGGTGAGATCGTCGATCTCGTCGTGCTGTTGATCCCACACTCCGGACGCGTACATCCACCACAGCACGTCGCGTCCACGGTATGTCCGCGGCAACCGCACGTGCTCGCCGACTGAGAGGATTACCGGCCGGCCGGATCGTTGTAGCTCGGCCGCCAGCTGCACGCCGGTGGCTGACGCTCCGACGACGAGCACACCGCCGTCGGGGAGCCGGGTGGGGTTGCCGTAGTCAAACGGCGTCAGTTGCTGGATGGTGGCCGGCACGGCATCGCTGAAGCGCGGCACCACCGGCTGATTGCAGGCACCGCTCGCGATGACGACCGCCCTGCAGCGGATCTCGCCGCGGTTGGTCGTCACGTTGTATCCGTCGTCCGTGCGCCGTACTGACATGACGGTCGTGCCCGTGCGTACCGGGGCGCGCGAGACGGCGGCGAAGCCTTCGATGAACTCGATGACCTCGCCCATTGACATGTAGCCGTCGGGATCCGGGCCGTCGTAGCGATGCTCCGGTAGGCGCGCCTGCCAGTTGGGCGTGAGCAGGCGCAGGGAGTCCCAGCGTTCGCGACGCCAAGAGTTAGCCACGTCGCCGCGCTCGAGTACGACGTGGTCGATCGACTGCTTGCTAAGCGCGTGGCTGGCGGCGAGGCCCGCGTGTCCTGCGCCGATGACGACGGTGCTGACGCGCTCGATCAGGCGACCTCTACGGTGACCTCAGTCGGGTTGGTGAGCGCGTCGAAGACCGCGGAGCGCTTCTGCGACTGGGCGACCAATGCTTCGATGTCCTGCTTCGAAGCGTCCGCGTCGATGGTGAACGTCACCTTGATGTCGTTGAAGCCGTTGCGGACATCACTGTCGACACCGAGCATGCCGCGGATGTCGTGGTTGCCCTCGACCGTCGACTCCACAGAGCGCAACTGGATGCCACGATTCTGCGCAACTGCCGCCACACCTGCAGTCAGACAGCTCGCCAGGCCGACGAGGAGGTACTCGATCGGCGTAATCCCGTTGTCCTCCGCCGCGAAGATCTCAGGGTGGTCGGCGTCGAAGACCGCTTCGGTCTTGTGGCTCTGTTCCTGCCCGAGACCGAAGAAGTTCTGAATCGTCGCGGTGCTGTGCACGCCGTGCTGCCATTTCGAGGATGCCCGCCAGGTGAACTGGGCGGCCTCAGGCGCACCCTTCAGCACTTCGCGCGCGTCCAGCAATGCTTCGACGTTGACGCCGTTGGTGACCGTAGTCATGTCGTGAATACCCCTCTCGCCGATTCTCGAGGTTCCCCATGGGGATGCGTGAGAATATACCTGCGACGACCAGCCATTTTCGCCGGCATGGTATCGCCAGGTTCGACCCGCCCGGCCAGCTTGGTCGGCGATCCAAACGCATGAGTCACTCTGGGCAACTTTGTCTAGTAACTCTATGGCTATTAGATGTCTACTGAGCGCGCCGGGCGCGACTTCCTGATCATCGGAGTTCCGAAGGTGGGCCCCAACGGGCTGTCCGGATTCGCCGAGTCACAGCGGTACCTGCGCCCGCCCCGGGAGCTGACGTGATCAGGCTTGAGCGGCGACGCGTGCCTCCAGGCCCGGGATGAACGGCAGTCTGCGATCGCGCGGACGCGCCGTAAACGCGCTCACTGAGCCTTCCTCTTGACCGCCTTCATGTTCGCGATGTGAAAGTCAAACCATGTGGGCTGGCGGCCGGCAAAAGCTCGCCATCGCCTGCGAACACTCGTCTAGGTCAGCACGCATCATGGCTGCCATTTGCTTGGCCTGCTTTAACGAGCCTTTCGTAGTCCTCGGCGTCCTTTTTGGTTGGTACGTCGGGCGGGTTTTTTTTGATGAAGCGCTCGTAGTACGGATCCACCAAATCGTCGACATGTTTCCTGGCCGCCTTGATGCTTTGAATCCCTGCCTTGGCGTGCTGATCGTGTGCCACTTTGCCCCGGTTGAGCGACGGATTCGTGCCGTAATCGGGACGAATAGCTCAGCGATCTCTGTATCGAGTGATCTAACGTTCCCTTGACACAGCGCACGTGCTGTGGGAGAACATCCACTCCGGGAGCCAAACGGGGGGGAACATGCGCCGGGTCATCATTGCCATTCTTGTCGCCATTGCCGCAGCCACGGGACTTGTCGCCGTCCAGTTCGCCGCGACAACCTCAGCCGGTGCCGTGCCGCCGGCGTGCCTGCACATTTATCGGATTTACTACAACTCGCCAGGGTCCGACACCGGCACCAACGCCAGCCTCAACGCCGAGTTCGTGTCGCTGCACAACGCCTGCACCACAAGCCGCGTGATGACCTCCTGGAAACTTAAAGACGCCGCGAATCACACGTTTGTCTTCGGTGCCTACACCATCCGCGGCGGACAGTACGTCCGCATCCACACCGGCAAGGGCGGACCCACAGCGACGGATCGTTATTGGGGCCAGTCGTGGTACATCTGGAACAACGATAAAGACACCGCCAGCCTGTATGACAACCACGGCAACCTGCTGGCCCGGTGCTCCTACAACAACCCCAACGCCAGCCAGAAATACTGCTGACAGTTCGGTTTGGATCTGAGACGGCGTATATGCGCATTGATCCGTCCGAGCAAACGGATCATGACATGAAGATGGCCATCAGCCAGAAGTTGCCCGATTTTGGAAGGAGACGCGAGCGACTCCGCGCGTAAATGTGAGAAATGACGGCACCGATACGAAGACTTGTACTACGCGCTCGGCGTATCCGCCATGATCGTCGTGCCCGGCTCAACCAGCTCGGCAGTTCGGGCTTGCGCAAATAGCAAACGATCGAGTCCGCGTGATATTAAGCTAAAGTCACGTTCGGCTGATCAGGCTGCGCCAGTGCGCGCCGGGCCGGTCGACAAGAGTCGCCGCTCGAGCCTCATCACGTCAGCGTTCAGACGGCATGGCCGACCGTTAGCCAGGTACACCGACCCGGGTACCCCTAACGATGCCGCCCATCCCTACCCCCCTTGGGGTGGGCGGTCTGACGTACTTTTCCCGTGCGGTGCGCGGTCCCGAACCGCGATTCGCTCGTCGAGTCATCCCACAGGGCACCCCCAGCCGGTACCCATCCGCTACAAGCCGACGGATTGCACAATCCGCCCCGCGAGGGGAACACGGGCGGCCCGCCATCTGGTAGGACCGCCCGTGCTTGTTGTCGCGCCTCTGGCGCTGCTGTACCTAAGACGAAACGCATCCAAACAGTCACCACCAGTGACTACGACCGGTATGGTCGATATGCCGCCCGTCGGTCTCCCCCGTCCGGCGGGCGGCCCGCCGCCGCGCCCGTGATGACCCGTCGAGCTATGCCGAGCTCAGCGGGCTGCCTGCCTCCGGGGGCGGCGGGCGGCCGGCTCGACGCGGGCGAACACCGCGACAAGGACGGCCAGTACGGCCGCGGGGGCCAGGAGCCACAGCCAGCGCTGGGCCCACCAGCCGGCGGTCGGCTCCGCCGGCAGGTTGCCCCCTAGGCCCTCATAGGCCGACACCACCAACAGATAGGCGGTCATGTGCCAGAGAAAGATGGTTAACGCGACGACGTTGACGGCTACGACCGGCTTCCAGGCGGCTGGCCGGCGTAGCAGGCGCTCGGCGGCCGGGGTGACCAGGACCAGCAGCCCGAGTTGAAAGACGGTAGGGCGGCGACAGTGGCGTTCGTCGGAAAGAGGTTGGATTCGTCGGCGCCGGCCGTGGCCACCATTGACTCGGGGTAGCCCGCGACCGTTGTCAACACGACCAAGCCGGCCAGTCCGGCCCCGACGACCACCAGCCGCTGGACCAGCGGCCGGCTGCCACCGCGACCACAGTGACAAGGGGCAGCACCACGAACAGCGCGGTGGTCGGCCGGAGCAGTCGGTCGGTTCGCCTCAGCACCCAGCCGATGCCGTCACCTCCGGAGGCCCGGTGCGATGCCAGCGAGGCGCAGCTGGCGTAGCCGCCGACCAGGAAGAAGATCGGCATCACCTGGAACAGCCAGGTAAACGGATCGATCCAGGTCAGCACGGCCAGCGCGTTGTACCCGGACAGCACACCGTCCTGGTATGTCACCGCGACGACGAACCAGTGCCCTAGCACCACCAGGCAAATGGCCAGCGCGCGCCACATGTCGGCGCTGCGTTCGCGACTATCCGGCGTACGCACGGCGAGGTCACGCACCATCGGCGCCAACCCGCGCATGACGTCAACCCCTCGCCCACCGACGATCGTCGCACGCACACTTCGCCACTGGGTCGAAGGCCATATATTCAGCCTGTTCCCAACCGGCCACGAAGTGCAACGGTGACGCCGGCCGTCAGGAGATCAATCGCCTGGGTCCTGGCGGATTCGGCGGTAAGCGAGTTCGGTGATTCCGTTGGTGAACGGTGTGGCTGACACGAGCTCGAGCGGGGGCGCTTGTTCCAGGCCCTCGAACAGCCGCGTGCCCGCTCCGGCCAGGTAGGGGAAGACCGACAGGCGGTACTCGTCGATGAGGTCGCGGCGGATGAGCGATCGCCAGAAGCCGATGCCGCCGTGGGCGACGACGTCGCCGGCGCCGCCCATCTTGAGCTTCTCGATTTCCGTGTCCAGGTCGCCGCTGGCAACGGACGTGTTGGCCCAGTCGGCGGTTCGGAGGGTCTGGCTGAAGATGACCTTGCGCGCGGCGTTCATGGCGTCGGCATAAGGGTGATCGACGGCCTGGGGGAAGTGCTGCGCCGAATCCTGATAGTGCTTGCGGCCCATGACATGCACCTCGGCGTTTTCGTAGAAGTCGCGGGTGCGGTCGAGCTGCGCCGGGTCGTCGGGGAGGTCGCGGCAGAAGTCGAAGAAGGCGGTGCCCTCGTTGGCGATGAAGCCGTCGAGCGAGTAGTCGAAGATCCGTGCGATCACCGTGCGCATGAAGCGCTCCTCTTAGCTGTTCCGCCGCTGCCCGTCGGCCGCGTCTGATGCCAGGTGTCTGGCGAGGCCCTCGAGCATCTCGGCGGTGCCTTCCCGGCGCAGCTTCGATGCGTCGGCGCCGTCGAAGCCATCGAGGTAACTGCCCTGCTCGGTCCACTTCAGGGTTGTCCCGCCGACTGCCGGGGTGAGCTCGATGGTCGCGACCGAGACGGAGATACGCACGCCATCGGCGTACATCTCGTAGCTGTAGATGATCCGGTGGTCCGGGACGATGTCGCAGTAGCGGGCGTCGTACCGGTAGCTGATGCCCTGGTAGCCGAACCCGAAGCGCTCGCGCCCGCCGACCCGGAAGTCGAACTCGGTGCCGCCGGCCTCGGAGCCCAGCTCTGTCATGTCTCCGGTGTCCGCCCAGGCATCCTTTGCCTCCTTCGAGGCGAAGGCGGCGAACACCCGCGATATGGGTGCCGGGTAGGTCCGCTCGATTGCGAACGTGTCGTGGATGACCGTATGAGCTGTCACGGGATCTCCTTGTCGGTCGGACCCGGCCGGCCTTGCTCGGGGACGTCGGTGCCTTTTGGTGCGGCGGTCTCGGAAAGGTAGGTGCCCAGCCGGTCCAGGCGCCGTTCCACGAGCGTGCGGCGCTCCGAGATCCAGCGCTCGGCCGACTGCAGAGTCACCGTGTTGAGGTTGCATGTCCGGGTGCGGCCGACCTTCCGCGTCCGCACAAGACCGCTTGCCTCGAGAACCTGCACGTGTTGCACGACCGCGGCGAGCGACATGGACAGCGGCCGCGCGAGCTCGCTGACCGACGCCGGCCCGTGGCCGAGCTGCTCCACCATGCGCCTCCGGCCGGGGTCGGCGAGCGCATGGAAGACACGATCCAGATCCGCCGAATCGTTAAGCACTCGCTTGAGTATTCGCCAGCACGGCGGGTTAGTCAAGCTCTCGCTTGAGTATCTGATTAGCCGCGGCGCACGGCGGTCTTAGGGGCTCCCGCCCATGCGACTGATCAGTAGGTCCTTCGTCACGCCGTAGCGGGCGAAGATCGTCATTAGGTGCTCCAGATCTGCCGGATAGGGCAGGGCCAAGATGGTCTGCTCCTGCTCCGGGGTCAGACCGGCATGACGGAGAATGTCGCGCACGTGATCACGGCTCACCTGGGTCATGTCACACCGATCCGGTCATGGCCAGCACTTCACCGACAGTCATCGAGACTCCTATCCGTTCGGGTTGGTCATGCGCCGTCCGCGTTGCGGTAGGGGTGCTCGCTTAGACCGGGCGTGGCCATGTTCTGTGACACCTTCCGGCTAGCACCAAGCAGGCGGAGTCCTGTCACGGATCGTGCCGCTGTCCGGTCTTGCCTGATGCCCATCGCTTGTGGGCAGTGATGCAACGCGGATCACCGTTCGGCCCAGCACGCCCCGCCTAGAGAAAGGCGACTCTCATGCCACCCACGATCGTCCTCGTCCACGGCCTCTGGCTAACCCCCCGCAGCTGGGAGTCCTGGAAGGCGCGCTTCGAAGCGCGCGGCCACGAAGTGCTCGCGCCGGCTTGGCCGCGCATGGCGGGCGAAGTCGAGGCGCTCCGCCGCGACCCGTCGGTCCTGAACGGGCTCGGCGTCGTGGAGGTCGTCGACCACTACGAGCAAATCATCCGCGGTCTCAGTGCCCCGCCGGTGATCATGGGCCACTCGTTCGGCGGGCTGGTGACCGAAATGCTGCTCGATCGCGGACTCGGCGCGGTGGGTGTGGCCTTGTCGCCGGCGCAGATAAAGGGCGTGCTGCGCCTACCGCCCGCGCAGCTCCGGACAGTCTTCCGGACGCTGCGCAACCCGGCCAACAGGAAGAAGACCATCGAACTCACACCGAAGGAGTTCCACTGGGCCTTCACAAACGCAATGATGAGCGACGAAGAGGCTCAAGCGGCCTACGAGCGCTACGCGGTTCCCGGCCCCGGCCGGGTTCTCTTCGAGGCTGGGTTCGCCAACGCCAATCCGCGCGCGGTCACCAAGGTCGACGTTCACAAGGACAGTCGCGCGCCACTGCTCGTGATCGGAAACACGAAGGACCACACGGTCCCGGCCTCGGTGAGCAAAGCGGCCGCCAAGCGCCAGGCCAAGTCGCGCGCCGTGGTCGAGTACGTCGAATACGCGGGACGACCGCACTTCCCGACAGCATCCGGCTGGGAACCCGTAGCCGACCACGCACTGGACTGGGCGATCGGCCACGCGGACGGCACGGCATCAAAGGCGATCGGTTCTGTCGCACCGGAACGAGCGACGGGGGCCTGATTGAAGGGGCGGATCGCCGTGGCCTACTTCGGATCCCTGCAGGACTAGAGCGCGACGTCGAAGTCGAGGCGAGCAGAGGGAACGCGTCCCAGCTGGTTACGCGAGGTGATGTCAAGCTTCTGAAAGACCTTTCGGAGGTGGTACTGCACCGTTCGCGGGCTGATGAACAGCTGCGCCCCGATCGCGGGGTTGGAGAGGCCGTCGCGGGCGAGCCGAGCGACCTGCGCCTCCTGGGGGGTCAGCACGTCGAGGGTTCCGGCGGCTCGCTTGTGCGCGTGTTCACCGGTTGCTTCAAGCTCGATGCGGGAGCGGTCGGCGAACGCCTGGGCGCCGGCATTATTGAACAGCTCGTAGGCAGTTCGAAGGTGCTGGCGCGCGTCGAGGCGTCGGTTCTCACGACGCAACCACTCGCCATAGGCGAGTTGGGCGCGGGCGAGATGGATTGCTATTCGAGTCCGGCTGAGTCGTTCGATCGCCTCGCCATACAACGCTTCGGCAGCTCGACTGTCGCTGAGCATCGCGCGAGCCCACGCCAGTACGCCGAGCGCCCAGTCCGTGCCGGCGGCGCCGGCGCGATCCTCGAGGATGCGCAGGGCAGCGGCGGCCTCGTCCTCGGCACCGGCTCGGGCGGCTGCCTCGACGAGTTCGACCAGGGCGAATCCGAAGACGCCCATGTCCTCGTATTCGCAGGCCTTTCGGGCACTCGCCAGCGCATCGTCATAGCGGCCGAGACCGTTGTACAGGACAGCGGTTGTATAGCCCCACCCACCGATCCCGCGTCCTTCGCCTCGCCGCTTGATGCTGTCGAGACCCCACTCGGCCAGGTCGATCGCTTCGGTCTCGAGGCCGCGCCATGCGGCAAGCAGCAACGAGGCGTACTTCGCTGGAGCGTTGCCCGTCGCCTCGGTGATGGCATCGGCCTCGTGAGTCAATGCCGCAGCCGCCGTGAATTCTCCGGCGTGCAAGTGCACGACAGCGCGATATCCCAGCGCTAGGGGTAACACGATGAGTGCGCCCGACTCGCGCGCCAGCCGAACTGCTCGGGTGGCCACTAAATGCCACATCTCGTCGTCCCACAGGTCACCTGCGACGATCCATGGCAGCCAGAACCAACGCATGAAGTCGTCCGTATGGTCTCCGGTGTCTCGTCCGAACGCTTGTAGCGCAGACTTCAACGGCCCCGCGCCAGGGATGTAGCCCTCGGTGAACCGCGTCGCCAAGCCGTCAAGGAGAAGGTCGGTGGGACGCGGCGGCGGCGGTCCAGGTGGGGCATCCAGAGCAGCAGCGGCCACGTAGCGCAGGCTGAAGCGGTTGAGGCGG